>CAYUUC010000191.1:0-6992 GCA_964447635.1 uncultured Spirochaetia bacterium | reverse complement strand
TTATATAATCATATTCTATCAATTGGTTATTATTACTTTTTTTTATTATTATATTTCCTAAGTTTTTCAAGGATAACAACATAATACTTTGATATAGGCTTATTTCAAGTTAATTTAATAAAAATTAATACATTTAATATAAAATAATAAATTGAGCAGGTTAAACATTATGAATAGCAAAAAGAGTTCTTACTCTATTATAGAAAAGATTTATGACGGTGTAAACACTTTTATATATAAAGGTTATAGAGACGATGATAATACACCGGTTATCATTAAATCTTTAAAGACAGAGTATCCAACCGGACAACAAGTATCCAAGCTTAAGTATGAATACGACATGATAAAAGACCTGGACATCGAAGGAATTATAAAATACTACGACTTCACCAAAGTAAACAATCACCAATCCATCATCATAGAAGATATACAAGGGGAATCCCTCGATAAAATAATCGAAAGAGAGGGGAGACTGGATATCCCATTCCTATTAAAGATATCCATCAAGATAGCCAAAGCATTAGAAGAATTACATAAACATAATATCATTCATAAAGACATTAAGACATTAAATATCATAATAAATAAAGAAACGGAAGAATTAAGGCTAATAGACTTCGGCATATCCTCCCAAGTAACCAAAGAAAGCACTCTTGCACCTCCGGAAACACAATTGGACGGCACCCTCGCCTATATATCACCGGAGCAGACCGGTAGAACTAACCAGAAAGTCGATTACCGAAGCGACCTTTATTCTATGGGTATAACTTTTTATGAGCTACTCACGGGGGAACTACCATTTAAGTCTACCGATGCTATGGAGTTGGTACACGCTCATATCGCCATCACCCCCGACCCGCCCCATAAGATAAGAGAAGACACTCCGCCAGTTCTATCAGAAGTCATAATGAAATTACTATCCAAAAACGCAGATGACCGCTATCAAAGCACCCATGGGCTGATATTAGACCTGGAAGAATGCTTAAAACAATATGAGGAAAAGGGTCGCATTGATAACTTTCAGATAGCTTCCCATGACCTTTCCGATAAACTAAAGATACCACAGAAGCTCTATGGTAGAGAAGAAGAGAAAGCTATAATCGATTCTATATATGAGAAGGTATGTGAAGGAGAAAGCAATATCACCTTCATATCAGGTTATACCGGTATAGGCAAGACTTCACTGGCTGAGGAGCTTAAATATAAGACCATAACCAACTCCAAAAGTATAAAGGCAGACTACTTCATAAATGGAGTATACGATAGATATCGACAGAATATACCCTATCATGGATTAATAGACGCGATAGAAACGCTGGTCAAACTCATATTAACGGAAAAAGAGAATGAAATCCAAAAGTGGAAGGAGAAAATCATCTCTTCTTTCGGCTCTAATGGTAGAGTATTAACGGAAGTCATCCCTACATTGAATCACCTGGTTGGTGAACAACCTCCTGTGGAAGAATTAGAGCCATCAGAGGCCCAGAGTCGTTTCAATTTAGTCTTTCAGAACTTCATTAAGGTTTTCACCGATAAGCCTTTCATCATACTATTGGATGACCTGCAATACATAGATATAGCTTCGATAAACCTTATCGAGAAGCTAGTCACCGACCCGGAGATTAAGAAACTGTATGTAGTTGGAGCTTATCGAGAGAATGAACTAGCCGAAGAACACCCCTTAAGTAATCTTAAGAATAGCTTAGAACAACAAGGGAAGCAGATTGACAGCATTAACCTAAAACCCCTTTCAAAAGAGAGTATCCATAATCTAATTACCGATGCATTTTTCTATAAGGATAATAAGGCTGAACCACTAACCGAAGTGATATTGAATAAGACCAATGGCAATCCTTTCTTCATAAATCACTTCCTAAGAAGCATCTATGATGATGAGCTACTAAGGTTCGATATGGAAAGTGAATCCTGGGTTTATGATTTGGATGCTATCAAGAATAAAAGCATAACCGATAATGTAGCTCAGTTGATGAGTGATAAAATCAAAGCATTGCCGGAAAAGCAAGTTAGGATACTAAAGCTAGCAAGCTGCATCGGTATTACATTCGACCTCAGAACCTTGTCCTTCATTAATGATAAATCCCTCTCTGAAACAGCGGAAGAGCTTAAACCTGTTATAGAAAAAGGGCTTATCGTTCCTATGGTTGATGATTATCTATATGTTGATGAGAATTCCGATATCTCTTATAAGTTCCTGCATCAAAACGTCCATACCGCTTCTTATGAACTTAACTCTAAGGAGGAAAAGCAGAATAACCATCTCAAAATCGGACGGTATATGCTTAATAATATAAAAGAAGAAGAAATCGAGAATAATATCTTCGATATCCTCAACCAGCTTAACGCAGCAAGAGAGTTAATCACCGATAAAGACGAGATAAAACGACTTATAGAGCTTAATATAAAAGCCTCGGAGAAGTCCAAGACCTCCAGTGCTTTCGATGTAGCGTTGGAATACTCTTCCATCGGTATGGAAAAACTCCCGGATGATTTTTGGGATAATGAGTATGAACTCACATTCAACCTCTATATAACTCACGCTGCTTCCCTGGATTATACACGAAAATATGATAAGGCTGAGGATTTATATAAAGAAATGCTGAAAAAGGCTAAGAATGATATTGATAGATTAAAGATCTATCAAGAATATGTAGGATTAGAAAGTGATAGGGAAGATTATAACCGATCACTACAAATAAGTAAGCTAGCTTTGAAACTATTCGATATTAATATCCCAGATGATAATGAAGAATTGGAAAAATTAGTAAAAGAGGAAGATAAAATCCTTCGTGAAAAAATAAATGACCGAACACCCCAACAAATATTGGAATTACCACCCTTGGATAATAAGCAAATCGAAGAAATAATGAACATGTTAAGGTTTGTCAGTAGTCTGGGAAATAAAATGGCTAATAATAATCTCGAATATTTTAGCGTTACAAAAATAATGAATCTTATAATGGATTATGGAATTCCGAAAGATAGCGCTGGATTCTTTATCTATTACAGCATCTACCTTAAAGATATTGGAGAAAAAGATAAGGCTTTCGAATGGGGGAAAACCTGTATAGATTTAGTAGAGAAAGGGGAAAACGCAAAGGTAAAAGCTAAAGTATATAGCGAGTTCGCTGGTTCTATAAACCAAATAAAGAATGATAAGCGGGATAGTTTCCCTTTATACAAAAAAGCATTTCAAGCTTATATGGATATTGGTGAAATATCCCCATCAGCAGTTATTTTAGGCAATACATTAATAGCTAAATTAACAGTAAGTGAGAATCTTAAAGATATATTTGAAGAGTTGAAAGATGGTCTCGCTTTCACTAGAAGATTCAAAATAAAAATGATAGAAAAACTACTTACAATTTTGTACAGAGTAGTTGCTAATCTCCTCGGTCTTACAGAGAACTATTATACATTTAACGGAGTAATAGACGGGGAAGACTTTAACGAAGAGAATTTTGCTAAGATGCTTTACGAGACAAACTTTCATATTGGACTGATTTGGCTAGAAGACCTTAAACTTAAAAGCCTCTGTATTTATGAAGACTTTGAAAGTATAATCCAGATAGTGGAAGAAAAGCTACAAAAAGGAGAAGAATTAAACCTACCTAAAAAGTTCTATAACTTCCTCGCATTAACTGCTTTATATAACCAATTTGATGATGAAAAGAAAAAAGAGAAGCTACCAATCATAGAAGATGCTTTAAAAAGCTGGGGGGAAATATCGAAGGATAAGAGGAATAAGAACATTGCCCTCATGGATGCCGAGTATGCTAAGATAAATGGTGATTTCAAACAAGCATGTCAATACTATGAAGAAGCTATCAAACTGTCTACAGAAACTGATTATGTCATGGATGTAGCCCTAAGCTGTGAATATGCCGCCCGTTTCTATAATCAACAAGGGATGGACTTCGTAGCAAAAGCATACTATACAGAAGCATATTATGCTTACCGAAGCTGGGGGGCTGATGGCAAAGTTGAACAGATGGGAGGAAAATATAAAGATGAGATTAACTTCAGAACAGAAACAACAACCTCGGCAACCGATGCTAAGGCAACTATATCACTAAATCCAAGTGGTGAAAACATGGGCGGTTTACTCGATATATCAACAGTGATAAAGTCATCACAAACGATATCCGGTGAGATAAAACTATATAAGCTACTCAAAAAGCTAATGGAGATTGTAATCGAGAATGCGGGTGCCCAGAAAGGTTACCTTATACTGAAGCAGGATGATAAGTTAACCATAGAAGCAGAAGGTAATATCGACAAAAATGAAGTAAAGATAACAAAGTCCCAACCAGTAGAAGGAAGCGGTCTCGTCCCCGAATCCATAATCAATTATGTTAACAGAACGGGAGAAGATATTGTCCTGAAGGATGCATCCGCAGAAGAAAGCTACAACAAAGACCCCTATATCGCCAAACACAAACCAAAATCTGTAATGTCTATACCATTAATCAACCAGGGTAAACTTACCGGTATCCTATACCTGGAAAACAATATCGCTATTGGAGTCTTCACCGAAGATAGACTTGAACTATTGAAAATGCTTTCCGGACAAATAGCCATCTCAATCGAAAACTCCCTGTTATACAACAGGTTAGAAGAGTACAACCGCACATTGGAGCAGAAAGTCGAACAAAGAACCATCGAATTAAAAGTGGCTCTGGAAGAAGTCACCGAACTAAAGGTGCAACAGGATGGAGATTACTTCCTTACATCACTACTCATACAGCCTCTCATCGTAAATAAAGCAGAAGGGGAAAATGTGGAAGCAGACTTCTACATAACCCAGAAGAAGAAATTCGAGTTTAAGGAGTGGAATGCCGAATTAGGAGGAGACATCTGCATCGCCCATTCTATAATACTTAACCATACTGACACCTCAAAGGAATACACTGTCTTCGTAAACGGTGATGCCATGGGCAAATCGATACAAGGAGCAGGCGGAGCTTTAGTACTGGGGGTGGTCTTTAATGCTTTGGTCAATCGTACTAAATTTGTTCCAGGAGCTTCGGACATTGCTCCTGAGGAATGGCTCATCAGATGTTTCCGGGAACTTCAAGATGTGTTTGTATCCTTCGACGGGAGTATGCTAATATCAGTGGTGGTTGGGATAATAGACGATGCTACCGGTATGATGTACTACTTCAATGCGGAACATCCATGGGTAGTACTGTATAGACAGGGTAAGGCTTCATTCATCGAGAGGGAATTACTTAACCATAAGATAGGCTGGACATTGGGTATGAATAAGGTCGAGATTAGGAGTTTCCATCTTAAACCGGGTGATGTCATTATATCAGGCTCCGATGGGAGGGATGATATCTATCTGGATACAGAGACCAAGGATAATTATGTGATTAACCAGGATGAAACGCTATTCTTACATTCTGTTGAGAAGGCAAAGGCAGACCTAAAAAACGTAGTAAAGGATATAAAAGCCAATGGCGAGTTAATGGACGATTTGAGCCTTTTGAAGATAAGTTATAAAAAAGAACATACAGATAAAAGAAGTACTCCTATCCCACAAGAATACTATCAGAAGAGAGAAAAAGCATTCAAAGCTTATCAAGAAAACCGGATGGAAGAAGCTATAGAAAAGTTACACGACGCTCTTAGGATTAATAAATCCCAGGAATGCTTTAAAAAGCTGATCAATAGCTATCTAAAGGTGAATGACTATGTCATGGCTTTGTACATAGCAGAGCAAGCACTGGATGTATACCCCGGCGACCTCGATATCATATTCCAGGCTTCTGTTCTATACAAACGCAACCAGCAATTTGATAAAGCGATATATTATGGTAAACGATACTATATTCATAAATCCAAAGAGCTTAAAAACTTGATTAACCTGGCAGATGCTTATAGATACAACAAAAACTATAACAAAGCAGTGAAAATCATCAAAGAAGCTAAGAAGATAGACCCTGATAACGATAAGATTAAAAAATTATTTAACATCATAAACCAGCATTTATAAGCTCTTTATAAACCATCCGATATTGAAAATCATTTCTTTGATTATACTCACATTTATTATATTTACTATATCTATCATTAATATGGAGAATAGCTCATGACCACTTTCAGCGTCCAGTCAGGTAGCAATGGCAATTGTATCTATTACCAATCAGGCGAGATTAAGCTACTCTTTGATGCAGGCATATCCTATAAAAGCTTACAGCAAAGGTTATACTCTAAGAGTGTAAACCCGAAAGACATCGACGCACTTTTCATCTCTCATGACCATTCAGACCACACAAAAAGCATGGGCATATTCTTCCGTAAGATACGAATGCCCATATTTGTCTCCCCAAAGACCTTTGCCCGTGTAGAAAGTCGTATGGGTTATATAGACCCTAACAAAATCGAAAACTTCATCCCAAACGATACCATAACCATCAAACACATCAGCGTAAAGACCATACGCACACCACATGACGGATGTGAACCGGCAATATTCATAATAGATGATGGAAAGACGAGGGTGGGCATCTTCACCGATTTGGGCTTCCCTTTCCCCGAACTTGCCAACGAGCTATGGAACCTTGATGTAGTGTATATGGAATCTAACTATGACCTGGAGATGCTTAGATATAATCCAGCCTATCCTCTTAGGTTGAAACAGCGTATAGTAGGGAATGGCGGTCATATCGACAATACCCAAAGTGCAAGGCTTATTAAGGCTAATACCGAAGACAGACTAAGACATCTCTTTCTGAGCCATCTATCAGAGAACAACAACACACCGGAGCTTGCCCTATCTACACATAAAAAGATATACTCAAGTAAAAATGGTTTCCGTATATCGATAGCACCTCGTTATCAAGCTTCAGATACAGTATATATATGATTATGGTTGACAGGTTAGCGGGTTTGCTTTTTTTGTGTTGATGTTTTAATATCTATACTTTTGCACTTTTTTCGGATTTATTATCAGTAAAAGGATTAAAAAA
>CAYUUC010000190.1:0-6996 GCA_964447635.1 uncultured Spirochaetia bacterium | reverse complement strand
ATACAATATCGATAGCTATATAAGCATTATTCTTTTTCAAATTATCAGTGGAATAAGAATTGTTATTAGTATTTAATAATATGCTTTTATAGATTTTCCTGAAATTAATCATAAAAGATCGATAGAGAGATGATTTATCAAAAAGTTTCTGAATTTTTTTAATACCAATGATTTTCTTTATTCTAGTCAAAGATATAATTCTTCTTATTACATAATCCATTTCTTGTGACCTATCCATTTTTATATAGTATTTCATCGTTTTATTTCCGTTAGATAGGCGATGTGGAGGATTATTATCTATATAACACAAAAACCAATTCTGATTATCATTCATAAAATAAGCGATGAAAAGAGATTGATTGTCTTTTACTTGTTCTTTAAAATATGGATGGTTTTCTATAAAATGATAAATATCTTTAACTTGTTTGACCTGAATTTCATAAAAGCTGACCTTTTCTTTGGTTTTATAATCTATAAAATGTCCAATTTTCGTAATTTTTTGACTTACTAATTCTTTTATACTTATCTCAGCTTCAGGAAGGAACAAATGAATTAAATATAAAAATGAATCTCTATCATATTTATTATATACTATCTGACTAACTTTACTAGTAACTCTTTTATTACTCATTATATGATAAATAATATACCTTTCATTTAATTATCTACTAAATAAGATAATCAAAAACAAAATTAATATTATACTAAAATGAGTTTAATCATAGAAGATTTTTTGGTTAGTTTATTCGATTCTCATCCCCATCGAATAGGTGGATATTTTTAGGTTCCATTCCAATAGATATCTCTTTATTATCAGGTAATTCTGTGGATTCAATAATGATTTGCTTTTCATTCTTTAAGAAAGAATAGATTAGGTATTCCCCTCCTATATTTTCATGAACATTTATTTTAATATCTACATTACCTTGTCCTTTAGGCAATATATTAATATGTTGAGGTCTTATTCCCACATAGTATTTATTACTAGGATTATCTTTCATCAGCTTTACTATTTGGTCAGGAAGATTTATATCAAAATCCTCGGTTCTAAAGATGGTTTTACCATTTTCTTTGGTAAGTTCTCCATCGAAAAGGTTCATGGTTGGTGAACCGATAAACTTAGCCACAAATACATTTATTGGTTTATCATATACATCAACAGGTGATCCTAACTGCTGGATGATACCTTTACTAAGTATTGCTATTCGGTCTCCCAATGTCATAGCTTCTAGTTGGTCATGAGTAACATATAATGTTGTTATTCCTAAGTCTTCTTGTAGCGCTTTAAGCTGAGCCCTCATATCCATTCTCAACTTAGCATCAAGGTTAGATAGAGGTTCATCCATAAGGAATATGCTTGGATTCCTTACGATAGCCCGACCAATTGCTACTCTTTGCCTCTGTCCGCCGGAGAGTTCAGATGGTTTTCTATCCAGAAGGTTTTCAATTTGGAGTTTTTCAGCTGCCTGGTAAACCAATTTCGACCTCTGACTCTTGTTAGGTTTATTACTTTTTAAGTTGGTTAGTGGGAATTCGATGTTCTGTTCTACGGTTAGATGCGGATACAAAGCATAACTTTGGAATACCATCGCAACATCTCTATCAAAAGGAGAGAGGAAAATACCATTCCAAGGGTCTGCTACAACTCTTTCTCCAAAGGATATTGTACCATTAGTAGGTTTCTCCAAACCTGCTATTAGATTAAGCATTGTACTCTTCCCACACCCACTAGGACCAAGTAACACGAAGAATTCTCCTTGATTAACCTTCAGGTCTACCCTTTTTAAGGCAGTTACTTTACCTCTAAAGGTTATAAAGGTTTTTTCTAAATTTTTTATATCTATGCTTGTGGTTTTTATCTCAAGTTTTTCCATTATAAACTCCTTTTATTCTATCCTTTTACAGCACCGCCAGCTAGTCCCTGAACGATGTATCTCTGGAATATAAGTGTTAATATAACCAGAGGAACAGCAGCTATAGCAGAGGCTGCCATCAAGTTACCCCAGGGCATCTCTCCATGTAATCCTTGGAAAAATGCTATACCTACTGGTAGGGTTTGAGCGTTAACATCTTTGGTTAACATAATAGCAAATAGAAATTCATTAAAACATGAGATGAATATCAATAAGAATGATGAAAAGATACCAGGTAAAGCTATTGGTAATATAACTTTAAATAAAGTTTTGGTACGGCTTGCTCCATCAACTAAAGCCGCTTTATCCAAGTCTACCGGTATCTGTGTAAAGTAACTCATATTTATCCATAAGGCTATAGGTATGTTCCAGGCTATATATGGTAAAATCAAAGCTATATATGTATTCCTTAATCCTAAAGAGGTGAAAAATTGATAAAGATATCCTACGATACTTATTTGAGGAAACATAGACATAGCCAGGACTAATAAAGGGATAAGGATTCTTCCCGGAAATTTCATCCTGGATACAGCATAACCTGACAAACTTGTCACTAGTGTTACTAATATTGAAGTTACTGTTGCTACTATTAAACTGTTTTTAAGATAGTCCATAAAATTTAAGGAATCACTAGTTAATACATTAACATAATTTTGCATAGTAAAAGTTATTTCTTCACCAGAACTTAAAAAATCAGCCTTCTTAGTTAGTGAGATAAAGACCATCCAAATAAATGGACTTAAAGTAAAGGCTAGCAAGAATATACCTACAATAAACATAAGAATCACTTTTGCGGTGTCTTGTCTAAATATCGAATTAACAATTCTTATGAATATGTTTGGCTCTAGATTCTCTTGTTTATTTATATCATTCATCTTTATAGTCCTTATTTAAAACTTTCGCTAAATTTTCCTACTTTAATATATAAAAGTGATAAAGTAAATGCTATCAAAAATGTTACTACCGAGATAGCTGAACCCATCGGGAAATCATTAAATTGAACAAAGTATTGATGTCCTAATGTAGATAATGTTTGAGTTGAACCACCCGGACCACCACCTGTTAACACAAAGACCAGATCAAAGATTCTCATAGAATCAATGGTTCTAAAAATCAGTGCTATAGTTAAAACAGGTTTGATAAGCGGTAAAGTTATCCTCCAAAAAGTTTTGAACATACCAGTTCCGTCGATTCTTGCTTGTTTATATATATCAGTGGGGATAGCTTGTAATCCAGCAAGAAGTATGATAACCACGAAAGGTGTGGTTTTCCATACATCAGCTATAACCAAAGCCCAGAAAGCACTCATTGGCTCTCCAAACCAATTTACAGCTTCTCCGGATATACCTAGATTGGTTACAAGGAAATTGAGTATACCATAATTAACATTATATATTAGTTCCCATGTTCTTGCAGATATAATTGTAGGAATAGCCCATGGGATTAGGACAACAGCCCTTAATAAACCCCTTCCGGGGAATGCTTCGTTTAATAAAAGTGCAAATATCATTCCCAATGCTATTTCAAATACCACTGTGGTTAAAGCGAACATTAATGTAAATAATAGTGCGCTCCAAAAATCTTCCCTGACCAGAACCTCAGAATAATTCTTAAATCCTACAAATCTAGTTTTTCTTTCATATTCATATTGATTTAATATTGAATTGATATATTCTCTCTGATCTCTACCTAAACCATCTTTTAGATAGTATCCATCTTCTTTTTTCTCATATAGTTGTGGGAATTGTTCTTTGTCATAATCATATTCGAGTTTGGGTAAGATTTCATTTTCAAATTCTTCAATAGAGAGGAATTCTGGAACATCTCTTGCTGTTTCATTGAAACTTGTTATGATTGTTCCTATAACGGGAATCAAGATGAATGCTACTAAGACTATTATTATTGGAAGAAGGAATGCATAAGCATTTAATACTTCCTTTTTTTGATACCTTTGGAAAATCTTCATATCATATTCCCTTAATTAACTTAGATTTAAAATAGCTACTAAAAAATAAGACCAATTATAACCGGTATCGATTTATGATACCGATACCGGTTTATCTGTTTAAGAAACTAGTTTTCTTTTACTACTTCTGCTACTTCACTTTGAGCTTTATCTAATGCGGGTTTTGGCTCCATATCACCAGCTAAAGAAGAGTTTACATATTTTTGTATAATATTAGAGAATCTGGCATAATATGGACTTCCTGGTCTAGGAACAGCATTTACGAATACATTCTTAAGTCTTTCCAAGTGTGGTAACTTGGATATTACTTCTTCATCATTATATAGGTCTGTTCTTCCAGGATTCCATCCCAAGTTTAATACTAAGGTTTTTTGTATATCATAAGAAGTAATATATTTCAAGAACTCAGCTGCTTCTTCTGGATTGTCAGAATACTTGGATACTCCTGCATGCCATCCACCAAGAGTAGCAGCACTCTTACCACCTTCAAACATAGGTAATGGAGCTATGCCAAAGTTATCAGAGACTTTGGAATCTTCATTGTTTTGATGGTTATTCCATGCATATGGCCAATTTCTTTCAAACATAGCGTTTCCATTCTCAAATGTAATTCTTACATTTTCTTCATCCATGTCTGTATAAGTATTAGGGGGTGATACTTCATGTTCTTGAATAAGGGCAGTCATAAACTCTAGAGCTTCTATATTGGCTTCCTGGTTTAATACAGGGTCTCCTTCTTCATTAACATATCCGCCATTGTTAGACTCGAAGAACTCAAGAGCAGTACATGTAAGACCTTCATATTGCATTCCTTGCCATACATGTCCCCAGAAGTTCTCGTTCCCTTCTTCTTTTTCACCAGCTTGAGCAGTTGTAGCTATTTCCAGCAATTCACCCCATGTTTCAGGCGGTCCATCATAACCGTATTTTTCTAATAGGTCTGTTCTGTAATATAGTAATCCTGCATCAACGTAGATTGGTAATCCTATCAATCTACCGAAATAGGTATCAGCTCTATCGATTATGCTTTTGAAGAATGGTTCGGTATCTACTTCTAGGTTATTCAATGGTTGAAGCCATCCATTATAAGCTAATTCACCTATCCATACTACATCCATCAAGAATATATCAGGGTCGGTTTCTTTTCCTTTTAGAGCAGCGACAATACCTTGTTTCCTCTGGTCGGTATCAGTGGTTTGTCTTATGATTTCTACTCTTATACCGGTTTCGCCTTGGAATTCTTTTACGATTTCTTCCCAGAATGCTATTTCATTAGGAGCACCACCAACCATGAATGTTATGGTTACTTCTTCTTCTGTATCTTCATCAGGTTTTTCAATTTCGGTTACATCAGGTTTTTCAGTATCGGTTTCCTCTCCATCAGGTTCATCGACTTCGGTTTCTTCGGGTTGTTCTGTATCTGTTTCATCAGTCTGTTCACCAGCGTCAGTATCTTCTTCTCCGTCACCACATGCTATAAATACAAATAGAGATAAACTTAAAATGAGAATCAGTAATAATATTAATTTTTTCATATATCCTCCATTATCATTTGTTAATAAATCATGTTATTCTATATATAAACTTATCTCACAATACTAAGATTATATATAGAAGATTAATCTTATCACTAAATAAAATTATTAATAAATAATCAATATAAAATAAAGACATACTTAACATCATATGAATATTTTTGTTAGTTTTAATAATAAACGAATACTTTTTTTTAAAAGCTATTATTAGATTGAATATAATAGTTACACAATCTAATATTTTTTATAAATGGATAGGAGGAAAAATTATCATGAATTATAATCCTTCATATTTTGATGAATCTAAAGTAGGAACAATATATCCAGCTAGACATCAGCAAGTGGTTGATGAAGCAGGCAAATTCATGGATAAAAATAAGATAAAACCTTCATCAACGGATAAATATAAGATAGCATTGTTCATGATTGATATACAAAACAGTTTCAGTGACCCTGATGGAAGTCTTTTTGTTCCTGGAGCTGTGGAAGACAATACAAACATAATCAAATTCTTATATAAGAATATAGATAAGATTACAGAATGCATTGCTTCAATGGATACCCACCTACCTTTTCAAATATTTAATTCAACATGGTGGATCGATACAAAAACCGGTAAACATCCAGAACCTATGACCTTAATCTCATCAAAAGATATTAATGATGGTAAATATAAACCCTTATTTCAGCCAGAAGAGTCACTCAAATATTGTGAGGAATTGGAAAGACTAGGAAAGAAAACCTTATTGATATGGCCCTTCCATACTATGTTGGGAAGCGTAAGCCATTGTCTTAACTCTTCCATATACGAAGCTATTCTCGCTCATAGTACAATAAGACAATCTCAACCCAATCTTGTACAAAAAGGTAGTGTTCCTAACAGCGAAAACTATTCTGTCTTTGCTCCAGAAATAGAAAGACCTTCAGAACCTAATGGGGAATTTAATGAGAACTTTTTCAACTCGCTTATGGATTTTGATAGAATATATATATGTGGAGAAGCGAAAAGTCATTGTGTAATGGAGACTTTACAGGATATAAACAAAAAGTTAAAAGGAGATAAGGAATCTTTAAGTAAATTCTACCTAATGGAGGATTGTACATCTCCTGTTCCAGCGATGAAGGATGATGAAGGCAATATTACCGTGGATTTTCCAAGGATTGCAGATGAAGCTTTTAATAATTTTAAAAAAGCTGGTATGAACGTCATAAAATCATCAGAACATATAATATAGTTTTTATTCTTCTTCAACAAAGTAATTATGTAGATAAGTATCCATAATATTATTCCATTCATCAGAATTTAGTTGTTTAACCATGGTAGAATCATTGATTTCTTTACTTTTGATTTTCTTAGCAATTTCTGTTTCTGTAAAAGGTCCTATGGTAGTACCGCCTTTTTTATAATACCATCTAAAGTTTTCCCTCTTTTCTTCATCTGGATTTAATTCATCGAAGTAGGCTTGTAAATCACTTTCTACAGCTCTTTTCCAGTCATCCATCTTTTCACTTTTGACATATGTATTCTTTCTAATTTTACCTTGTTTAATAAACTTTTTCATTTCTTTTTCTTCAAAAGGAC
>CAYUUC010000189.1:0-7027 GCA_964447635.1 uncultured Spirochaetia bacterium | reverse complement strand
CAGGATAAATTGATGGAGAAGAGGACTACAGAGGAAAGGCTCAAGGTTGCTGAGGAAGAATTGATTAAACTCTTTTTCTCGAATAATAATGTTTCATATGATGATAAAGTCTTTCAGTATGTTATTAATTTTATTACCGAAACTAAAGGTCAATGTAAAATTAACCAATTATGCGATTATGTGAACATTTATCCTAAAAAGATGGAAAGATTATTCAAGAAATACACCGGCATCAATCCAAAGCAATTGGTTAAATTGGTTAGATTTGATAACGCATTTAATCTAATTTTGAATAGATCCGATTCTGATTGGCTGAATATTGTTTATGATAGCGGATATTTTGACCAGTCCCACTTCATAAAGGAATTTAACTTATTTACTGGAACATCACCAGTTCATTTCTATGAAAATATTCTACCACAATACACTTAAAGATTGTCTATTTTTTACAATACTTCCATTATCAATCTTACTATCTTTTTCAATAAATTAAATAATTGGAGATATTATCGATGGATAAAATAAAGATAAAAAATGCTAAAACACATAACTTAAAGAATATAAGTATAAGTATACCAAAGAAAAAGATTGTAGTATTTAACGGTGTTAGTGGGAGTGGAAAATCCTCCCTTGTATTCGATACAATCTATACCGAAGCCCAAAGACAACTTATAGAAACGTTCTCATCTTTTGCTCGCAGGAGATTGCCGAAGCTATCCAGACCACCGGTAGAAGAGATTAAGAACCTTTCAACATCGATTGTGATTGAACAAAAGCGTATTGGTAAAAATATGCGAAGCACTGTGGGAACTTATACCGAGATATATACTTATCTTAGAATGCTGTATTCCCGCTTTGGTGAACCCTCTATCGGTCCGTCTTTCTTGTTTTCATTCAATCATCCGGAAGGAATGTGTCCATATTGCTTGGGTCTTGGTAAAAGGATATCGATTGATTTGGATTTGTTTCTGGATATGGATAAATCGATAAGAGAAGGAGCTATTACTCATCCAGAACATAAAGTAGGCGGTTGGGCATGGCGTGAGTTAACATCAATAGACTTGTTCGATGTTGATAAACCATTGAAAGATTTTACCAAAGATGAGTTAAACAAACTTTTATATACTGAATCCATTCCAATTAAGAAGAAACATGGTTCAGGAGTCTACTCGAAAAACTTTATCGGAGTTGCGAAAAGGTTGGAAGATGCTTTTATACAGAAGGCAGAGGATGAAGAAGATGAGGATAACAAGAATATCTATCTAAAATACTTTATATATAAAGAATGTAATAAATGTGGCGGTAGTCGACTAAATGAAAAATCTAGATCAGTTAAACTAAATGGAAAAACAATTCCCGAAATTAGTAATATTGAATTAACTTCTTTCTATGAGTTCATGAATAAGTTGAAAATCGAAGAAGCTGAATCGATTATCGAAAAGATAAAACAGATAACACATAATCTAATTGATATTGGAGCCCCATATCTCACTTTGAACATAGGAGTGTCTACATTATCAGGAGGTGAAAGTCAACGTCTTAAGATAGCCCGTCAGATTAATTGTGACTTAGTCGATATAATATATATCCTTGATGAACCGTCTATCGGACTACATCCTAGGGATAATGTGAAAATCATAAATATGCTTAAAAGAATGAAAGACCAGGGTAATAGCGTGTTCGTGATTGAACATGACCCTGATATTATAAAATCCGCAGAATGGATTATCGAAGTGGGACCAAAATCAGGAAAAGATGGCGGTGAAATCTTATATTCAGGAACATTGGATGGTTTGATGGAAAAAGACACAATAACATCAAAATACCTTAAGATAAAGGATAATGTCGAATACAAGAGAAGAAAATGGTCAGACTATTTCCAGATAAGGCATGCAAATGTAAATAATCTGAAAAATCTATCTGTGAATATTCCAAAATCAGTCTTTACCTGCGTAACAGGTGTCTCCGGTTCCGGTAAAAGCAGTCTTATCCATGAAGTATTTGTTAAGCAAAATAGAGAGGCCATCCTTATTGACCAGTCACCGGTCGTTAAGTCATCCAGGTCTATACCGGCTTCTTATATAGGTATCTTTGATGATATCCGGAAAGAATTCGCAAGAGCTACAGATTCATCACAATCCAATTTCAGCTTTAACTCAAAAGGAGAATGTCCTAAGTGTAAAGGCATGGGTTATGTAAAAATAGAAATGAGTTTCCTAGATGATGTGAAGATGCTTTGTGATGAATGCGAGGGAAAGCGTTATAAGAAACATGTTCTTGATTTACACTATCAGGGTAAGAATATATATGATATACTATGCATGACTATCAGCGAAGCAAAAGACTTTTTTAAATCATCAAAAATAAAGAAAAGGTTGAAAACTCTATGTGAGGTTGGACTGGATTACCTTGAAATGGGTCAAGTATTGAGTACCTTGTCTGGTGGGGAAGCTCAGAGAATTAAACTGGCTTCTGAGCTTCATAAGGAGTCTAAAGTCTATGTCATGGATGAGCCTACCACAGGTTTACATATGGCGGATATAGACAAATTAATGAAGGTCATTAATAATCTTGTGGACGCTGGTAACACTGTAATGGTCATCGAGCATAACCTCGATGTGATTAAACATGCAGATTGGATAATCGATTTAGGACCGGAAGGTGGTAATAAAGGAGGTGAGATTGTCGCTGAAGGAACACCCGAGCAAATAGCAGATAATAACCGTAGCTATACAGGGAAATACATTCGAAAAATACTAAATCCATCTTTATCATGAAAATTGAGTGCTATCTATAATACTTCTGATAAAGGCTGGGCATCGTTCCTATGTAATGCATAGATGTCATAATCATAGTAATTCCCTTTCAGGTAACAGGCATCATGGATAGTACCGATATACTTATATCCGCATTTCTTTGCTACAGCTATGCTTTGCTTGTTCAGATTGATGATATGTAATATTATGACCAGGATGGGTGCCCAGTCAAAAAGCAATGAGGAAAAGATACAGAGTGCTTCACTCATGTAGCCTTTACCCCTATCAGACCTTTTGAATATGCGATAACCTAGTTCATAACCATAGATATTCGGTGATGTAGTAAAGAAAGCAATTTCACCCACCATTTCTCCTGTTAGATTGTCGATTATAAGCATGCTTCCTCTGCTTTTACCCCAGAAACCTGTCTTCTCATACCTCTTTCGAATTTCATCTGGGTAGATAGGTTTGGTTGTATCGATGGGTTCTCGATTAGCTTCATCGGTAACCAGTTTGATGTATTGGTCAAGGTCTTGTTTGGTGAAATGTCTTAAAGTGATCTTTTGTCCCACTAGTGGTTGATGAATTTCATTCATAATCATGAGCAATCCATATTTACTTTATCTTTGTTGATGTATATAATTAAAATCGGTTTTGTTATATTAATTATGTAGTTGAGGATTTAATTTTAGAGAGGTTATTGAATTTTATGGAATGGTATCCATTAATGTTTTATCCTATCTATAAAGAGAAAATATGGGGTGGGAGTACTATAAGAGAAATATTCCAGCGGGAGACTCCATTTAAGAATACCGGTGAATCCTTTGAAATATCATGTTTCGATGATAACATATCACAGATAAGAAATGGCAAGTTCAAGGATATGCCCTTCGATAGACTCATAAAGGATTATCCAGATGAGATACTGGGGAGTGATGTTGTAGATAAGTATGGTAAGACATTTCCCCTACTGCTCAAGTATATCGATGCTAAGGCGGACCTTTCCGTTCAAGTCCATCCTGATGAAAATAAAGTCCAGCAGATGAATAAAGGTATGGCTAAAACTGAATGCTGGTATATACTACAAAGTGATAATGGTAAATTGAATATAGGATTTAATCGTAAAATCCAAACATCAGAAGTAAGAAGCATGATTGATGCTGGAAAACTGGAACAGATACTTGCTTACCGCAATGTTAAGAAGGATGACTTCTTCATTATCCATGCTGGCACTGTTCATGCGATATGCTCCGGTGTATTGCTTGCTGAGATACAACAGGCATCGGATACCACCTACCGTTTATACGATTATAATAGGCGAGATAAGCATGGTAAACTTAGAGAGCTTCACATTGAGGATGGACTTAGGTGCTTGAATACTGAAATGTCTTTGGATAAGTCGATTGAGGAAGTATATAAACCTGTAATCAATCATGGATATACCATAACCAATCTAACTTATAACCAATATTTTACTGTCAATAGAATCGAGATACAGCAAAATTATAAAAGTGCATCTCTGTCGACTTCGTTCAAAGTTCTTATGTTCATTGAGGGAAAAGCTAATTTTCATTATAACAATGGTAGGATGAATATACAAGCTGGTGATACTTTGTTAATCCCTTCTGTTTTGGGTTCTTATACAATTAATGGTAAATGTAATATTCTCGAGACTTATATATAACCTAGATTTTCCAGTGTATAAGTATAGGTGTTGTTCAATTATTAATTTTGGGATTCGTTTTTTATTTTGATTATATTTTAAACAGATAAACTGAGAATTATCCCGATAATCTCATTAGATAGGGGTATTATATTATGATTAAAAAAGTAATCTTATTTACGATAATCTTATTTTGTTTCAGCGTTGTTTTCTGTGATGATTCTGAGAGGATAATAGAAAACTCATACGCTGATATGCCTACCCTTGAGGTAAATACCAGTCCAAAGCAAGACCTGGAAGACCCTGATTCCATATTAAGCGATATGAACAAAGTTGATATCTCTATAGGAGTATATCATTCTGTATCAGGCGGATTGCTTTTCCTTGGAGATGGACTCGATTTCTTTAGAGATAACGGGCTTAATGTAACGATGAGGCTGTATGGCGATTATAACTCATTGGTGGAAGGATTTAAGAATAGGGAAGTGGATGTTGCAACAATAGGTCTATATGAATCTATGATTATGGCTCTGGAAGATATAGATTTTGTTGGAGTAGCACCTTTAATATGGAGACAGATATACTTCATGACCAGTAGAGATGAGTATTTGGAAGAGCTTAAAATTGACCTTACCGAAAGAGTAAGAAATACGAGAAAAGGTGAGATTATAAGTACCGAAGAAGTAGGAGAAGATTTTATCAAAGTGAGATATAGAGTCAATGGTGAAATCAAGGAAGAAATGTTCAATATAAGGGACATAAAAAACCTAAAAGGCAAGATTATCGGTATGGATATAGAATCTATAGCTTATTATATCCTTACAAATACTTTGATAAGTGAAGGTGGAATGGTTATCGATGAAGTAAATGCTATATCAATACCAGAAACCCAACTTAAATCGGAGATATTCAAAGGTGAAACAGATATAGGGGCATTCTCAGAGTTCAACAGGATTGAAGAAGATGCTGGTGGATTGGTTGTGTTCGATTCAAGCAAGTACAAGACACATACAGTAGAAAGCCTTCTTTTCCATAGGGACTTTGCTATAACTCATCGAGATTCAGTTATAAGGGTTATTGAAGGCTGGAAGAAAGCACAGGTATTTCTGAAGGAGCATCCAGATATTGCTATGGATATAATGACCGATAGAGGTAGACTCAACTTCCCGAAGGATAAGCTAGAACAAGCACTTGAATCTACCCCGGTTATCCCAATTATGAATGACCCGCAGAATATCCAGAATGATGGGCAATCTGTGGAAAGTGTGTTAAGGGAGTCCTATTTCAATATAGCTGGAAACTATAGTGTAGAAGCATCACAGGTATTAGAGTTTATTACCAAGAACTATTCGACTTACAATAAGATTGAGTATCAAATAAAGACAGAAGAGATAAAAACTAAACTCGAGGAGGGATATTACTTCGATATCCTGTATTTAGAGATAGCGGGTTTTAAGAAACCTCAGATAGCAGGTTTAAGGTTTGAGTTTGCCCCAAGGAGGATATCTATAACCGATATGGAGTCGATATCCGAGAAGTTGACCGATGAAGAAATGGAAACTATAAAGAGCTTTTATGAAGAAAATCTATTTGACTACCAGATTATAAATGATGTTACCGAGGAAGATGATAAGACTATAGTTCAATTACTTAAAAAGGCAGATTTTACCAAATTCATCGGTTTATATGAATATATAGACAAGCAGAAGTGGATTAAAAACCTGGAATACATCCCTTCTGATTATGGTGATATAAATTGGGACGAGATTTACCCAAAAACCGTATTCGCACCTCTAGCTGTAAAAATTGATGTATTTGAAAATGAGGTCATACCAAAAATGAATAATAAGAACCGGGATTATATTCTAAGAAGATACGAGAAATATAAATATCATTATGTAAAAGTCGAAGATATTACCAAGGATGAAGATGATAGGATTATAGATATTCTAAATGGAGTAGGGTATCAAACCATGTCTGAATTGGAAAGCGATTCATTTGATGAATATAAGGAATTTGGTCTTAAGAGGGAGATTTTAGCTAGTGATGACTCTGGTGATTGGGGATTTAAACCGAATTATTAAAGTTAATTCATTCAATAACCGTATAAGTTCTCTTGAAGTCAGTATTACACAAATGAACTTCAATAGGGGAATTATTAAATACTTGTTTAGTTAGGTTTTTTTCCATTTCTGTGAATTTTTGCATTATTTCTTCATTTTCTACAACACTTTCATTAACTACAAATTTTATTATATAAGTTTCTTCTGGTTTATCCAATTGGATATGAACCCCATTTCCTTTAAAAAAGCCACTTTCTTTAAGGTATTCTCCTAATTCATTCACCCGCTTTTCGTCGATATTTTCTGATATGTAATAGATTTGGTCATCATCAAAAGATATACTTTCACCGTAATCACTGCATGAGATAATAAAAAAAACAGAGAAGATTATTACAAATATAATCTTAAAACCGATTCTTATTCCCATTTTAGCTTCTCCTTTAATTGATGTTTAATGTTTATATTAGCCGGTATTTTATTATTTTTGCTATTTAATACAATAATGAATATACAAAATCTATTAAAAAGTTAAGAAAATATTAATT
>CAYUUC010000188.1:0-7098 GCA_964447635.1 uncultured Spirochaetia bacterium | reverse complement strand
ATATCATGAAATTAAAGTGGTACTCAAATAAAAACCAAGATTTCTTTATAAATATAAAAAACTTATCATCAGCCAATATTGAATCTATAAATCCATTATTTATAAAGATTTATGACCTATCAGATAAAGTCGAATCTTTAATAAAAGAATCCATATTCAGATTTTTACAATTATTAGATAGAATGTACTTAAAAGATACTGTTTATAGTGTAGTCAAAGAAACATTGGTTAATGCAGTAAAAGCTAATATTAAGAGACATATTTTCTTCTATAAAGGATTAGACATTAATAATAAAGAAGATTATACAAAAGGTATAACGGATTTTAAAGAGCAAATGCTAACCAACATGGATACATATATAAAAAGGCTCAAAGAAGAAAATAGATATGTTATGTTAAGATTGTTTTATAATAATAATATTCTGTTTATTGATATCAAAAACAACTCCCCATTATCAAAAGAAGAAGCATTCCGCATAAGGGAACGAATTGAAATTTCAAAGAAACTGGATAATATGGCAGATTTATTCATATCAGGTTTTGATAATAAAGAAGGTGCTGGTATGGGGATTGGCATGATTATGCTTCTACTTAAAAATGAAGGATTGGGTAGTGATGCTTTTAATGTAAAATCTGATGGAAAATCTACTGTAGCTGGATTTAAACTACCAATCGAAGTCAAAAAAGAACAGACCAGTTATAAAATTGCTGGAAAAATGATAAATGAGATAGATAGCCTTCCTACATTTGATAGCACCGTTACTCGAATCCAACAATTGATACAGAGTCCGGATTCCGATATCAATGTTATCTCACTGGAAGTACAAAAGGATATCTCATTAACCAGCAATATCTTAAAATTAGCTAACTCAGCAGCATTCGGTCTTGCTAATAGGATTGAAAATGTAGAACAAGCAGTACAGATAATAGGGCTAAGAGAACTTAGTAACATGTTATACTCTGTAGGAACTAAGCGAATTATGGAAAACCGTTATCACGCTTTCGAAGAAGTATGGGAAGAATCTAAAGAATGTGCATTCATCTGCTCAAAATTAGCCAGATTGAAAGGATTAAACCGGGAGAACGCTAATAAATTATTTATCGCTGGTCTATTACACGATATCGGAAGGGTCATTTTCCTATCTATCGCTGAAGATACAGTGAGGAGTGTGGTTAAGATAGCCGGAATGAGGAATGAATCTCCTGATTTGGTTTTAGAAGAAGCGATGATTGGCGTAAGTCATACTACTATCGGAGGTTTAATATCTAAAAGATGGAATTTCCCTGTGGGTATTCAGAAGAGTATAGAATTCCATCATTCCCCCTATCTGCTTAATAATAGTGATTTTAAGGATATGGTTTATGGAGTGTACTTAGCTGATAAGATAATCGAATTTAATCAAGGTATGGAAAACTTTGAACAGATATACAAACCATGTCTTATCCATTTTGGATTCAATCGTACATCTTTCATTAAATTCTCAGTAGATACTAAGAGGGAATATATAAAACAAACCTACGCCAGGAAATGATAAACAACTTTTGATATTTATTCAGAATTATTATACACAGTTATTATAGATACCCATCCTAATAATCATTAACCCTTTATACTTTATTTATACATTTTAAGTAAATAGCTGCATAAATAAGTCTTTTTATCAGCTATTTATTAACCTGTTATATAATATTGATTATTTTTAACATGTACAGGCGACAATAATTATATACAATATGTAAATAAATGGTAAGAAAAGATGTTAAATAAAGAGATACTAGGACCACTTTTTGCTAAATATGGGAAAATATATAAACCTGAAGAAGTAATTTTTAGAGAGGGAGATACCCCTAAGAATTTTTATATCGTATATAATGGAAAAATTAAAATAGAATTAAACGAAGAAAATTCCACACCAACTATTATTAATATCATTGGAGATGGAGAGATTTTTGGGGAAATGTCTCTTATTGACAAACAAAAGCGTTCAGCATCAGCTATATCTATAGAGGAATCAAAACTTATCGAACTAGATGAAAACATATTCTATACACTTATGGGAAAACAGAAAAGCTTTATAATAAACATTTTTAGAACTTTGGTTAATCGAGTAATTAGGCTTTCTGATATAGCGGCTAAACTTTCTCAAAGGGATGAGAAAACCAGAGTATATATCTCCATGGCTAACTTTGTAAAATCATTTATGAAGGGAAATTCCACTACTTTAAGGATTTCATCATATGATTTAATCAAAAAAATAAGTGAAGATATCCATATACATCAGGAAGAAGTAGCTAAGTATATTGATTATCTAGAACAAATTAATAAGATTTCTTTGGAAAATGAACATATCATAATTAGCAATGTTAAAAATTTACTAGATTATATAGGTGTATAAACTTGCAGGAGAATATCTATGAAGGATTTTCTTTCAAATCCAAAATTAATAAGTCAAATTGAAAAAAAATATGGCTATTTTTTTGATAATAGAAAAATACTGTTCAAAGAAGGAGAAACAGCTAAACAATTTTATATACTAAGAGAAGGCAGAGTGAAGATTTTTAAGACTCACAAAGGCGAAGAAATCACCATTAACATTCTTAAACCTGATGAGATTTTTGGAGAATTAGCACTTTTATCTAACCATAAAAGAACCGCTTCTGCTGAAACCTTAACAAAATGTTTCATCATTAGTTTGGATGAGAAAATACTATATAGACTAATGGAAACAGATAAAAACTTTGTCATGACACTATTAAAAGAGATTACACACAGATTAAGAACCTTATCATATATCGTTAGAGATTTGAGTATTGGAGATGAAGAAAACATAATCACCACTCATATAGCCAACTATATTAGTTTCCATGCAAAAGATGAAAAATCGATTAGGATTAGTCTTGAACAATTGATTTCTTTTGTAAATAGAGAATCATCTATTCCCAGAGAAAGAACTCTTAAAACTTTGAAAAACCTGCAAAAAAATAGATTGATTAACTATGATAATCAATATATATATATTGTTGATACCAAACTTTTAATGAAAGCAATCCCAAAGTATTTTTAACCAATAATCAACAACCATCATATTATTTATTACATTAAAGGAAAAAGGATTTTTTATGAATGATTTATCCCCAAGTATTGTTTTATATAATATCGGTCAACTAATTACAATGAAGAACCATTCCCAAAGACCTAAAATTGGTAAGGAATTGGATTCAATCAATATTAATGATGCTAATACTATTGCTATAAAAGATAAAGAAATCATATTCATCGGTAATAGACAAGATTTTGAGAAGAATTATCATATAAACCTGATAAATCCTAATCCAAATAAAATAAAAGCCATCGATGTTCAAGGAAAAGTTGTTATGCCTGGATTCGTAGATTCTCATACCCACCTCGTATTTGGAGGTTCCAGGGAAAACGAGTTTCAGATGAAACTTCAAGGATACAGTTATCTGGATATACTAAAACAGGGAGGAGGTATCCTCTCCACCGTAGAAGCAACCAGAAAAGCCACTGAAGAACAACTATTCGATAAAGCTAGATCTTATGCTTTGGATATGATTAAACATGGAACCACAACCATAGAGATAAAATCAGGTTATGGTCTAGACCAAGAAACCGAGTTGAAAATACTAAGAGTTGCACATGAACTGAAAAAAGCTCTTCCAGTCAATATCGTTAGTACATATCTGGGAGCCCATACTCTACCAAAAGATTATAAAGATAATCGAGAAGAATACATCACACAGGTTATCGATACTTTACCAATCGCTAAGGATTATGCTGTATTCTGTGATGTATTCTGTGAGGATGGTGCATTTACCGTAGAAGAAACGAGAAGAATCTTTCTGGAAGCAGAGAAATTTGGTTATAAACTTAAGATACACGCTGGACAATTTAATGCTTTGGGGGGTGATGTCTTAGCAGGAGAGATGAAAGCAATTTCAGCAGACCATTTGGATGTATTAACCGATGAAGGAATCGAAAGGATGAAAGAAGCGGGAGTCATCGGAGTAGCTTTACCTGGTGTACCATTCCATCTTATGACTGGTGTATATGCCCCACTCAGAAAGATGGTTGAGATGGGTTTACCTGTTGCTATAGCTACGGACTTCAATCCAGGTTCATGTCCATGTTACAATATGCAGGAAATACTAAATATCGCTTGTAGAAAGCAAAAAGTATCAATGAACGAAGCTTTATCGATGAGTACGATTAATGCGGCTCATGCTATTAATCTAGCTGATATAACTGGAAGTATAGAGATTGGGAAACAAGCAGATATAGCGATATTAGATTGTTTTGATTATAAAACGATGTTCTATCATTATGGTGTGAACCATATCCAGACTACAATCGCAAATGGTTATATATTCAATAATGTTAAATAGAAAGGTGAATGATGAAAAAGAAGATAAGCATTTTCTTTACTGGTGGAACTATAAGTATGAAGTACGACCCGGAGTCGCAATCTGTTATCCCCGGACTAAGTCCTGAGGAGATATTAGCCACCATACCAGGATTAGAAAACTTCGCCGAGATAAAAGCAGTAAGATTCTGTGACCTGGGTGGTCCACAAATGACATCCCAGATGCAATACGACCTATCAAAAGCGGTTAATGAGGATTTAGCAAAAAACGATGTAGAAGCAGTAATCGTAACTCATGGAACTGACACCTTAGAGGAAACAGCATATTTCCTTGACTTAACTATAGACTCAATTAAGCCAGTAGTAGTGGTTGGAGCTATGAGAAACGCATCTGAATTAGGATTTGATGGACCATCCAACCTTGCCGCAGCTATTATTACAGCTCTATCAGAGCATTCCAAAGATAAAGGGACTCTAGTTGTGATGAACAATGAGATTAATGCGGCCTCTGAAGTGATGAAGATGAATACACTCTCCCTGGATACATTTAATAGCCCAGCATTTGGTCCTCTAGGCATAATAGATGATAATAAAGCCATCTATTATAGGAATATATCAAGGAATAAACAATATATCGGACTAAACAGTATTGAAGCTGATGTGAGGGTCTTTAAAACCTATACAAATATGGATGGGGAAATAATCGATTATTGTACTAATGTACTGAAAATCGATGGTCTGATAATAGAAGCAATGGGCAGGGGGAATGTACCAATATCGGTTGCTTATGCTATAGGAAGAGCTATCGAATCGGACATACCGGTGGTTATATGCTCTAGATGCCCTATAGGCAGAGTATTGGACACTTACGGATATGAAGGGGCTGGTAAGCATTTAACCAGGATGGGGGCTATATTAGGTGGTGATTTACCCGGTCATAAGGCGAGAATCAAACTAATGTTAATCCTTGGCAAAACTAAAGACTCAAAAGAAATAAGGGAGCTTTTTGAAAGTGGATTATACATATAAAAAATATCTATCAATCACAAATGCTAAAATATTGACCATGCAAAACGATAGTCGAATATATAGAAGCATGCTTATCAATCTTGACAACGGTTTAATAGAAGAAGTCAATACTAAATCCAACCCTAATTATTATGGAAAGGAAATTGAAATCATTGATTTATATAGAAAGACCGTGATGCCCGGTTTCATCGATGCCCATATCCATCTTTATGATGGAGGAGTATTTAGTAAATGGCTAAACCTAACGAATTGTAAAAATCTTAGTGAGATTAAAGAGAGTTTAAATGAATATCTTTATCAAGGTGAATATCTTAATTGGATAATCGGTTATGGTTTTACTGATGAAGCCTTTGGTGGTATTGATAATGTAAATATCAAAACAATGGACACATTAACCAGTGATAAACCCATGTTATGGATTAAGAATGGCGGACATAGTGCATTACTCAATTCACGGGCATTAAAGGAGTATCCAATATCCAATATTAAAGATTATCCAAATATAGATGAATCCTTGATTGAATATAAAAACGGACAATTCACCGGTGTATTGAAAGAAATCGCATATAAGACATACATGGATAAGTCCGGGGCTTCAGTTGTCAAGGATAAACCAAATCTGATTATGGATACAATTAACTACCTATCCTCACAAGGTATAACTTGTATCCATGATAATACATTTGATAAAGAGATTTTTCAGGTATATCGCCAACTAGAAAATGAAAATAAGTTGAATCTACGAATAAACTCCTTTCTATATGGTTATGACCAGGAGAAAAGAGCAGAACTAATTACATATTTAAATGAAACAAGCGAGTTAATAAGAATTATCGGAGCTAAATACTTTATAGATGGTTCGATAAACTCAAAAACAGCTTATCTAAGAGAACCATACCTGGATAGTGATGATAGAGGACTAATATGTGTGGATAAATCTCTTCTGATGGAGAAAATGGACCATGATATAAGCTTAAATCTCCAACCAATAATGCATTGTATTGGGGATGGTGGTATAGAATTCTGCTTGGATATAATATCAGATAAGATATCTGACACCAATTTAGTTAGACCTCGATTAGAACATTGCACAGTTCTTTCAGAAGATTTAATGGAAAGGTTAAAAGGGATTAAACCAATAATAACCTATCAGCAAGGTGAATTAAATGATGATGTGTTAAGTTTATATCAAAAGAGACTTGGCAAACAAAGAATGACTCATCTAGATGAAGTCAGATTCATGCTGGATAACTCAATTCCTGTAGCATTCAGCAGTGATTGGCCGTATATCAATCCACCAGAGCCTTTGACTATGTTGGAATATTATAAACAGCAGAATAATGATGTTAGTATAAAAGAAATGTTGACAATATATACCAAATATAATGCTTATGCAGGTTATGATGAATCTAGTTTAGGGGTAATAAAGGAAGGATATAATGCTGATTTTTTAGTATTAAGTGATAATCCTTTCAATAAACATTTTAATAGTGAAAGACCCTTAGATGATATTCAGATTAAAAAGACCTTTATTAATGGAAGGAAAGTATATGACATAGAATATATATAACTTAATTAACAACCATATCGCCTTTTAGGTTAAATATATTTTCTTCATCGTTTGAATCTATAGATTGGTCAGGATAGAAAGTCAAATCTATATTGATATCCTCATATAGATTATCTA
>CAYUUC010000187.1:0-7105 GCA_964447635.1 uncultured Spirochaetia bacterium | reverse complement strand
TCACTCTACAGATGAGAAGTTCGATCTATCATTCGGCATCGATGAGAACATCAAAGTCAGACGTATAACCTTACTTGACGATTTGAAGAAGGATAAGGTAGGCTTCAGACAGAGAAGGCTCTTCGGATACGATATCGAGCTTAAGAGCTTTAAGGATAGCGAAGAAGAAGTTCTCATTAAGGAAAACATCCCCGTATCAGAATTGAAACAGGTTAAGGTTAGGCTGAAAGACCATACCACCGGAGGTTACGAGTTCGATGAGAAAGAAGGAATAGTCTCATGGAAGGTTAAAATCTCTGGTGGAGCGAAAAAACACTTCAAGCTATACTATGAGATTGAATCACCCAAGGATTTCGACCTCAATCACATCTAATAAGTTCCTCTGAAGTGCGGATTGTTTTTCTTCTCCTCGCCGATGGTGGTGGACTCGCCATGTCCGGGATAGACAGTGAAAGCATCATCGAGGGTGAACAACTTACTCTTTATTGACTGAAAAAGCTGGTTGGTGTTACCGCCTTCCAGGTCTGTCCTACCAATCGATAGCTTAAACAAGGTATCCCCGGAGAATATGACCCTGTCCTGCTCGCTGACAAGTGATATACAACCCTGAGTATGCCCTGGTGTGTGGACTACTTTGAAAGACAGGTCTCCAGATTCTATGATATCCCCCTCTAAGACAAATTCCACATCATCTGGCATCGTCAAGTCATCGTAATTCATCCCTAAGAACTGGGAAGCGAGCTTTCTCCCTTTTAGATAAAAACCGTAGTCTTTTTCGTGGAGATAGATTTTGATGTCCGGATACTCATCCTTAAGCTCCTTTACAGCCGTCACATGGTCAAAATGACCGTGTGTAAGCACGATACATACAGGATGAAGTTCATTTTCGTTTATCAGTGACACGATATCACCTGCATCTGCTCCCGGGTCTATTATAATGGTATTCCTTTCTCCGTTATAGACCAGGTAGCAGTTGGATTCTAATACCCCAAGAGGTTTTGTTATTACTTCCATAAATATAAATCCTTGCTCATCTAATGTTTTTCATATCAAACATAATAATATAATAAATCTTTAGTATGTCAAAACTTTTTCATATCAATATGGAATTTACTATTAATTTTGTCTAACAAGATGGCTTTCCTATTTGAACCTAACCAGAGACGGGGCGAACTTACCCGGCTTATCATAGCCAAGCAGATTGATTATCGTAGAAGCAATATTATGTATACCAGGCTTATCAAGGGGAGCCAGCTCATACTCTTCATTGTAGTTAGGGTCATAAATGATGAATGGTACAGGATTTAAGGAATGTGATGTAACCACCTGTTTTTTACCATCTTTTATTTTAAACATTTCATCACTGTTTCCGTGGTCTGCTGTGATTAGGGCGATGCCCTCAAGCTCCTTTACCACTTCTACCAGCTTACCCACACACTCATCAACGGTCTCCACCGCTTTGATTGCCGCATCCACCTTACCAGTATGACCAACCATATCACCATTAGCGAAGTTAAGCCTGCCGAAGCGATACTTACCCGTTCTCATCAGCTCAATGGTCTTATCAGCAATCTCTCGTGCCTTCATCTCGGGCTTCTTATCAAACTCAATCTTGTCTGAGGGTATCTCCACATAAGTCTCCAGCTCCTCACAGATGTATCCTGACTTGTTACCGTTCCAGAAGTAAGTTACATGACCGAACTTCTGCGTCTCAGAAAGGGCAAACATCGTTACGCCTTCAGCACAAAGGAACTCGCTTATCGTATCCTCAATCTCTGCTCGAGGGAGGAGGAAATGCTTCGGTATGCCTATATCCTCATCATAAAGAGTCATCCCGGCAAAGAATACATCGGGAACTCTCTCCCGGTCAAACTTGTCGAAACCATCTTCATCAAAGGCTTTGGATAGCTCTACCGCCCTATCTCCGCGAAAGTTAAAGAAGATAACAGCATCACCGTCTTGGATGGTGCCGACCGGCTTAGCTTCTTCATCGACCACCACGAAGGAGTCGAGGTATTGGTCGGTTATGTTAGGGTCTTCATCGTAATAGGTCTGCACTGCTTCCTTTGCTGATTTGAACTTACGGGCTTTACCTAACACATGAGCATCCCAGCCTTTCTTCACGATATCCCAATCAGCTTCGTATCTATCCATCGTCACATTCATCCTCCCCCCACCAGAGGCAAACCGATAGTCGAAGTCACCGGACTCGTTAATCTCATTCAGCACATCCAATGTCATGTCTATGTATTGAAGGGCTGACCGTTCGTGAACATCTCTACCATCGAGAAGGGGATGGAGTCTTACCCGTTTAACCCCGCTATCACGACATGTCCTAAGGAATTTGTATAAGTGCTTGATATGCGAATGGACATTCCCATCGGAAAGAAGTCCAATAAAGTGAACGGTTCGGCCTTCTTTTCCACGTTTGATGATGGTTTCCCATGTATCAGTTTTGAACATCTCCCCACTTTCGATAGACTGGTTAACCCGTTTAGCCCCTTGGTCATAAGACCTGCCTGCCCCCATGGTATTATGACCAACCTCGCTATTCCCCATATCCTTATCACTAGGGAGACCCACTACAGTACCATGAGCCTGTAGCTCTGTATAGAGTGATTCCTTGCTCAATCGGTCGAGATTGGGTGTATTAGCGAGGTAAACAGCGTCAGAATCGTCATGCTTGCCGATGCCTACCCCATCCATGATGATTAGTAGAAGAGGTCCTTTTCTTCCACTGAAATTGTTTATCTGGTTTAATTTAAGTGCCATATAAATAAAGCCTCTCTTTAGTTTTATTTTGGTTTTATGATAATCCCATTGTCATACAATATAACAAAAATTGGGAATGTATTAAACTAAAAAAGTAAATTTACTTCTAGCTTCCGGGTCTGCCGTTCTATATCTATACAATGATAAAACAAATATATCATATCTCATAATAAATAATACCGAATTTTATTAAGTCTAAACAAGCATAACAATAAACTAATAAAATAGGGGTTGAACATTTAGGCTTTTTTTAATTATATTGTTAAGAATGTAAAAATTAAGGAGGAATGTCTTTATGAAAAACTTTTTTAGATTATACTTAGTTTTAATTTTAATTATTTTGATGCCGATGATATCATGTAGCGACGATTCGATAACCGTTGCATCTAAGATAGATACCGAAGGTGCATTGTTAGGCAAAATGATTGTGATAGCTCTCGAAGATGCTGGTCTCGAGGTTAAGGATAGGACTTCTTTTGGAAATACTTCCATTGTCAGAGGAGCAATAAAAAGTGGAGAGGTAGACCTATACCCGGAATACACAGGTAATGGTGCGTTCTTCTTCCCCAACTCAGGAAAACCTGAGATATGGAAAGATGCTGAATCTGCTTATAAAAAAGTAAAAGAATTGGATTATGAGAAGAACAAAATTGTATGGCTACAACCAATCCCGGCGAATAATACATGGGCTATCGCTGTGAGGGACGACCTGGCGAAGAAGGAAAACCTTAAAACATTGAAAGACTTCGCCAGATATGTCAATAACGGAGGTAGAGTAAAACTCGCATGCTCAGCCGAGTTTGTAGAGAGTGATGCCGCCCTGCCATCCTTCCAAAACGGTTATGGCTTTGAACTTACCGATGACCAGTTGCTGGTATTCTCCGGTGGAAATACAGCTCAGACTGAGAAAGCCGCTGGTGAAGGCATCGACGGGGTGAACTTCGCAATGGCTTATGGAACTGATGGAGGTTTATCCGTACATAACCTGACCATCTTAGAAGATACCAAAAACATACAGCCGGTTTATGAACCCACTCCCATCGTTAAAGAGGAAGTATTGAAGAAGTACCCAGAGATTAAGACTGTGCTAGAACCTATCTTCAAAAGCCTCGATATGGAGTCTTTACAAAGGTTAAATGCAAAGATAGCCATTGAAGGTGTAGACGCTTCGATAGTCGCCACAGAATATCTTAAGGGGAATGGTTTTATCGAAGAATAGATTTACTTATGGATATCAAGGTAGATAAAGTAACAATATTAAGTTTCATTATATGTGCCATCTCTTTCTTGTTTTTGGACTTCTTATCCATAAAGAAGAGCCGTATATCAGAAGGGATAGGCTCTTTCAGGTTAGCTGAATTACCCGAGATTTGGGTGCTAATTATCATTGGGTTGGTATTGTTATTAATACTCAGTACAGCATTCATGAAAGGGACATGGCTAAAGTATGTAGCAGGATTACTTGCCGGAGCATTGGTAGTTACGATTATTGCTTTAGCCGGGATTAACGCAGACAGAATTGTCCATGGAGATATCTCCATCGACCGGTTGAACATAGAAGAGTATCCCTATATCAGGATAGCACTGGATAAAGGGTTTTGGCTATTCCTGTTAGGATTAATCATCAATATCATCAACACCATGAAGTATCTAAAATCCCGCATTACAGGGAAATTGATATTAATCGGATTAACCATAAGCGGAATAGTAGTGGTCTTCACTACTGGTATGCTGGATAATCTATCTATCATGAAGGAATTCCATAATAAGCAAGATATATTCCTAAATGAGTTCTTCACACATATCATTCTATCTTTTATATCCATCTCCATTAGTACTGTGATAGGCGTATCATTAGGTATCGCCATCTATAAAGTCAATCTGGTAAAGAAGGTAATGTTCCCGATATTGAATATAAGCCAGACCATCCCAAGCATAGCTTTATTCGGGATAATGGTCGCTTTATTGCCATTGATGGGGTTACCCGGCATAGGATGGCTACCAGCGATAATCGCTCTGGTGATTTATGCTTTGCTACCAATCACGAGGAACACATATACAGCATTCATATCTATCGATAATAGCATTATAGATGCGGGAAGAGGGATGGGCATGAATGGCTTTCAGGTTATGTATAAGATACTGTTCCCCCTATCCATACCCATCATCCTGAATGGTATCCGGATAGCATTGGTTCAGATAATAGGACTAACCGCCATCGTTACGCTTATAGGGGCTGGTGGATTGGGTAAGTTTGTCTTCAGTGGTGCTGACTCTACCGCATACGACCTTATTTTGCTGGGGGCGATACCTATCATCATTATTGCTATTATTGCGGACTATCTTATGCAGTTGTTCATACAGATAACCCGACCGAAAGGTTTTAACAAATGATAAAGCTTGTAAACATAACAAAAGAATACTCAGGAAAACCCGTCGTTAATCAGATATCCCTTAATGTACAAAAAGGCGAGTTGTGCGTCTTAATCGGACCTTCCGGTTGCGGAAAGACAACCACCTTGAAGATGATCAACCGGATGATAGAAGCTAACAACGGAGATATATATATCCAAGATAAAAACGTAAAGAAATATCGACCGGAGATACTCAGGCGAAACATCGGCTATGTCATACAGAGCATAGGCTTGTTCCCCCATATGTCGGTCAAGGAGAACATCTCCGTGGTGCCTAACCTGCTCAAATGGGATAAGAGACGGATTGAGAAGAGGGTTTATGAAATCTTGGATTTGCTTCATCTCGACCCCGGTCAGTATATACATAAGTATCCATTCGAGTTGTCTGGTGGACAGGCACAAAGGATAGGTATAGCCAGAGCTTTGGCATCTAATCCGGAGATACTGCTTATGGATGAGCCGTTTGGTGCTCTTGACCCTATAACGAGGGAGCAGCTGCAAAAGGAGTTGGTGAAGCTCCAAACAGAGCTCAACAAGACCATCGTCTTTGTGACGCACGACATCGACGAGGCTATACGGCTGGCGGACAAAGTGGCTATAATGAGGGATGGCCAGATTATCCAGTATGATACACCGGAAAGGATACTCTCCAAACCGAAGAACAAGTTCGTCATTAACTTTATCGGGACTGACCGGGCTTTGAAAAGGCTATCCCGAAAGTCGGTAAATGACTTCATACACAAAGTCAAACCTGTCGACAGGAAAGAGAATATAGCAAACATAATAAAGATGTTCGATGATGAAAAACGGTTCTTCTGGGTGGTTGATGATGATAACCAATTGCTGGCTTGGATTGATAAGGATGACATAGACGATTACGATGACAATACCACTGTGGAAGATATGATGACAAGGATAGCCTCTGATGAATACTGTCTGACCGGAGAAGACACCCTTAAACGGGCTATCTCTCTGATGGTTAATCAAGGGATTGTCCAAGTGCCGGTCGTAGACTCAGATGGCAAAATCTTAGGAGAGATAAGGATAAGAGACATTCTTAATCTTTAGTTTAAGGACTACAGGGAATGAGAGTAAAGAAAGCGAAAATCAAAGATTTCATCAAATTGATTGTACTGGTGGCTGTTTTGGTTATCATAGTGTTCGTCAATGATTTTGTCATACTTAAATCATCATCTTTTACCTACTTGAAAGACCATATATACACCCGCACCGATATGGCAACCCTCCTTTTGAACCATCTATGCATGGTTTGTATATCCACATCCCTGGCGGTGATATTGGGTGTATCGATTGGGATATTTGTTACCCGTAAAGCAGGCAGGGACTTCCTATACACTGTAAACAGCATTGTCTCGCTGGGTCAAACCTTTCCGCCAATCGCTGTCCTCGCCATATCTGTTCCTATGGTCGGTTTCGGATTCAAGCCCACCATAATTGCTTTGTTCCTTTACGGTCTTCTACCCATCGTTAGGAATACGATAGCGGGTTTAGAGTCTATATCACCCGCCATCACAGACACCGCAAAAGGTATCGGTATGACCAACATCCAGACACTATTCAAGGTAGAACTGCCTCTCGCCCTTAATGTGATCATTTCGGGCATCAGAACCACGACGATAATAAATATCGGAACGGCAACTCTGGGAGCGACGATAGGAGCAGGCGGTCTAGGTTCACCTATCATCGAAGGTATGGGCAGGAACCCGGTTTATGTGATTGAAGGGGCGATTGTGGTTGGCATACTGGCTTTGGTTATCGATTCCGGCTTCGATATAATTGAACTACTGACAGCTTCGAATAAGAGGAAGCTTGGTGTTGAATAGTGTAACAGGTCTATTAACCTCTAATACCAATAATTGATAATTATTGGTATTTTAAAACCAATTTCAAATATTAAT
>CAYUUC010000186.1:0-7111 GCA_964447635.1 uncultured Spirochaetia bacterium | reverse complement strand
CAATAGATGGTTATCATTAATCTGCTCCGCTGTTTGGAGGCTTTCTGAGAAATATTTTAAGGCTTGTCGATAATTCTTGAGGTACATATATATATTACCAACATTATTTTTGGTATATGCTTGACCTGCTATATTATTCATATCTTCTTCTATTTTTAGACTCTTCATATGGTAGATTAATGCTCTATTATACTCCCCGAGTTTATTAAATACAAGGGCAATATTATTCAATGCTTTAGCCTGACCTCTTTTATCGTTGATCACTTCTGTTATTCTAAGACTTTTTAGATGGTAATCGAGGGCAGAGGAATAATTCCCGATTTTATAGAATAGACCACCTATAGAGCTTTTAACGCTTGCTTCTCCAATTCTATCTCCATATTCTGTAAATATGTTCAAAGATTCGAATAGAAACAGAGAGGCGTCTTTAAAATTAGATGTATAGCTATAACATATCCCCTTATTCTTAAGACTATAAGCCATACCTCTTTTATAATCATGTTTATATGATAGCTCATATGCTTTTTCAGTTAAGTCAACAGCACGATTAATATCGACATTAATCAGTTTAGATGAAACTTCATTTAATTTATGTATCATTTCTATATCATTGTCTATAAACTCAAGTTGTTTCTCCATTTCCTTAATATATTCATCCATAATCATATCCTTATTATTGAGAAATTGCTTAAATAAGCAACCGATAAATTATTATTTCGTATTAATTTACTATATCCTACAACAAATTAATTAATTTGGATAATGAAAACCAGATTAGTATATTTTATATGATGCTTTTTTGTGATATTAATCTCTAATCCAATTTATGATTTAACATCGCTATAGATTTATATATAGGTCTAAACCCAACGATTATATTATTTATTATCTTATTAATAAATAATAATTATCTGTCATAATAGCCTTAAAAAGCAACAAAGTAAAAGCTCTTTCTATATACATTTTATAGAAAACTTTAGATTGACAGTAGGAAGTTAAATGAATGATAGTATGTTTGAAAAAATAGTCAATTCTGTAGACTCTCCTTTATATATAACCAACCCTACCGGAAAGATATTATATGTTAATCCTGCTTTTTCGAAAATTACCGGTTATCAATCAGAAGAAATTTGTGGTAAGGAGACCTCTATCATGAAATCAGGAATGATGGATGAATCTTACTACAAAAGACTATGGGAGACAATCCTAAAAGGAGAAATATGGAGAGAAAAAATAATAAACAAAAGGAAAGATGGAACTATTTATGTGGTTCTACAGAGTATAAGTCCTATTAAGGATGCCAATGATGAAATTATATACTTCTCTGCTATACAATATGATATTACAAAAGAAAAAGAATTAGAGGATGAACGGAAAATATTCTTTGATGTATCTGGAGACTTATTATGCATATTTGATAATCAGGGAAATTTCAAACAACTTAATCCTAGTTGGAAGAGAATTTTGGGATGGGAAGAAAAAGACCTGGATAAAGAATCTATCTATGATATCATTTATAAACAAGATAGAAAAGATTTTACAAAAACTATAAACAAACTAAAAGAAAGTATCCAGATTGTTTCCTTGGACAATCGTATACAAACTCCAAATGGAGATTACTTATGGGTATCCTGGCGTGTATATTATGATTATGAAAAAAATCTATTTTACGCTAGTGGAAGAGATATCCATGAGAGAGTAAAAATGGAGGAACGGCTACGGGAATTATCCGTTACTGATGTACTAACAGGTCTTTACAACCGCTTGAAATTTAATGAAGAAATGGAACGGGAAATTAGTAGGTCAAAAAGATATAAATTACCTTTAGCTTTGATTATGTTTGATATAGATCATTTTAAGAATATTAATGATACATATGGACATCAAATAGGAGATGATGTGCTAAAAGAAGTCTCTAATTTAGTAAGTAAAATAATAAGAAATTCAGATATATTAGCAAGATGGGGTGGAGAAGAATTTATGATATTATGTCCCCATACAAATAACCAAGATATGAAGATTTTAGCAGAACGACTTCGTAGGAAAATCGAAGAATATCCATTCTCACACGGGGATAAAGTTACAATAAGTATTGGAGCAAGTATATATTCTCATAGTAAAGACAATGCCGATGAATTACTTAAAAGAGTAGATAAAGCTCTATATGAAGCAAAAAAGAATGGAAGAAATATTGTAAAAAGTCTATATAAATAACATATTATAATGGTCCAACGGATAGAAATCAGTTTAAGATATTTATATTTAATTGACTTTTTATAAACTAAGAAATAAATATAAAGTTTTCGATAATAAACATAAATGGTGTTAATAAAATAAAGTATAATAAGAAATAAGGCGGTAAAAAAGTGGCTAAAATAATTTTAGGAAACGAAAGTGTATCTATGTCAGAATCACCTATAGTCATTGACGCACCTAAATATGAAAAACCAGAAGAAGAAGTAAAAAGAAGAGGGCCTACAAAAGAAGAAGTAGAGGAAAAAATTGAAGATATAAAATCTGAATTCGAACACTATAAACAAAAGTCTCTTATAGAATTTGAAGAATGGAAGAAAGAACAAATAACAAAATATGAAAATGAAGCTTTTGACATTGTGAAAAAATCAGTAGAAGATGCAGAAACCAAATTTGCAGAAGCTAACATCAAGTATAATTCCAAGATAAAAGAAGCACAAGAAGAAGCCGAAAAAATCAAAAATAAAGCTATGGATGAAACCGATATCATACAAGATAATGCCGCTAAAGATGGATACAATAAAGGGAAAGAAGAAGGATTCGAAGCTGGCAATAAATGGGCTAAATCAGCAATTAAAAAACTCAATATTATACTCTCTACCGTAGCAAGAGAACAAACCAACCTGGTCAGAGACGCTAAAGAACAAATAGCCGAAATTGTTATTGTTATGGCAAGAAAAATTATTAACACTATGGTCGAAACTCAAAGTAGAGTGGTTTACGATAATATAATAAGCGTTCTTAAAAACCTTAAAGGTAGAGCAGAAATCATAATCAGGGTTAACGGTGAAGATTTAGCTCAAACCACCAAACATAAAAGAGAATTCCTACAAATGATCGAAGGAATAGAAAGAATAAAAATCACTGAAGATAATACTGTGGATAAAGGCGGATGTATAATTGAAACTGAGTACGGAGACATAGACTCAAGAATCACCACCCAATTGAGTAAAATCGAAAAACTGGTCAGAAATATGCTGGAGAGTGAAAGAATCGGTATAATAGAAGAAGAGCCTGAAATCTAAATCTAACCTAAAATTAAGATGACTTTATATTAAGTCATTCCTCTTCTATAAGTTCCATATAAATAATCTCAGAGTCAGCAATTATCCAATAATTCATATCATAAAATACATCACCATTTTCATCAAACTCTAAATCTCCAACCAATCCTTGATAATCGATATCATCTCCATTCTTTAATGCTTCAATACCTTTGGATATCTCACCTGCCTGTATTACTTCTCCCGGTGAATTAGTAACATAGATGACAGCCTGTTTAAGCCCCTCCTTATCCTCTATATCACCGGTCTTAGCCATAGCAAGGAGAAGTATTGCCATAGCATCATAAGCATTATAAGTATAATTAATAATAGGAGTTTCAAACTTGCTTTGATACTTATTAATAAATTCTTCGTTATAAGAAGATTCAAAGCTCGATTTTCCAATACCCCACAATCTATCGAAATAGTTTCCTGTGAAAGACTTTATAACAGAAGGATTTTGGATACCATCTCCAAATAATACATCAACATCCATTTTATAATCTTGGATGTAATTAATAATTGAGCGGGTATCTTCGGGATAACCTACTATGAATACTGCTTTCTCACCTCCATATCTTTCCATATTGGAGGTTAGATTAGCTATAAGTTCACTTAGATTATACGGTATATCATTGTAATTATAAGGGAATAAATCACAAATACCTCTATCGCGAGTGAATTCGGATTTGAAAGCATCGGCAAAACTTTTACCATAAGAATTATCCTGATGTAGTATTCCAACATATTGATAATCCATGTTTTTACTAGCAATCTTTCCTAAAAACTCACCTTGATAATCAGCTGAGGGAACAGTTCTAAATATAGTATTATTATCATTTAGAAATGTAATCTCATCTGAGATAGAAGCCGGGCTGATAAAGGTCAAGTTAGCTCTTTTTATAACTCCGGACATTTGTATCGTAATATCACTACTATATCCACCCACAATAGCATCCACCCTATCTATATAAGCTAGTTTTTCGATTATGGTTAGGGCATGTTTATTACTCAATAGGGTATCTTCAACCACTAATTTAATTTCTTTATCCAATATCATAGGTTTTACATTATTCGAGGTTACTTCTTCCAATTCCTGATTAACCTCATCTAAAGCGAGAATAAAACCGTTTAATATAGCAACACCATAATTCTTGAGTTCTCCGCTTAGTGGTAAGACAATACCAATCTTTATTCTGTCTTCTTCTGGAGGTTTGGCATCTTCTTCATTTTCCTCATCTATAAAGTTAACACCGGAGTATGGTTTAAGGTTCTTCTCGTTCTCATTACAAAAAGTAATATTCAAAAAACCCACAAATAAAACCATTATTAGAAGGAACCTATACATAAGCTTATTTCTCCTTATAGAAATATATATAAGTATTATTGACCAAATCTTTTTTATGGTTTATTCCACCGAACATCAGGACAGTATTTTTGCTTAATAATTCTATAGCGTGGCTATGAATTCCTGAAGGTAGGGAAGTATTATTTTCTTTTTCCCATTCTCTCTTTCCAAGGTCAAATATCCATGTATTATTCAGGGCATTATTATTATATCCACCGGTCATCAAGAGCTTTCCATTTTTGGGTGATGTTACAGCATGTAGGTTTCTAGAGAGGTTTTCATCTGAGTCTAATTTTTGCCATCTTTTGTTGTTGGTAGTGAATAACCATGTATCACCAAGGTTTCTCTTACCGTCATATCCCCCGAATAGTATAATCCTACTTTGAGCAATCTGGTTTAAGGAGTGATAAATCCTTGCTTGTGGATAATGCGTTCTATCTGTGGAAGCTGTTTCACTATCATACACTCTCACCCATCGATTGGCATTGATATTAAATTCATATAAGTCTGAATAGTAACCTCTAGAGGTTTGTTGTCCTCCTCCGAAAAGTATAACTGAATTTTGACCATCATAAGCCATAGCATGGTAAGACCTAGCGGAGGGTGATTGTCCATCGTTTTGAGAATGCTGTATCCATCTATTATTCTTATCATCGTAAATCCAAGTATCATCAAAGTTTCCATCATCGCCTCTTCCACCAAATAACAATAGGCGATTATCATTTAAACCTACCATGGAGTGAAATTCTCTAGCAGGTGGATTAGCATTTGTTTTTATCTCTTCCCAGTAATGCTTCTGTGCATCATAGAGCCACATATCATTAAGAAGACCTTCTTCACCTCTACCGCCAAAAATCACAATTCTATTATTCTTCATGGTAGCCATACTGAAATTCCTTCTTTTTGGCGGGATATTCTTCATAATAGGTGATAAATCGACCCAACTGTTATAAGAGATGGATGTGGTTCCATTAATCTCTTCAAAACCTATGGTATCACCATTTTCAATAGCTTCAATTTTATAAGAATAGTTTATACCATTCACCACATCTTCATCCTGATATTCACTTTCAGATGTATTGGTTATAGTTTGATATTCAGTTCTACCCATAACTTTTTTATATACTCTATAATTTATATTTTTATCGGTATCCTTCCAATCAAGGACGATTTTATTAGTAAATCTTTGGGAGGCTTCCAGGTCCATTTTTAAAGAATAATTATCATTAAATCTATCTCTTTGTGGGTTTACATCTTCATCTTCATCAGTCACATTCCCGATATTGTTCTTATCCAGCAACTCTGGTAGGGAAAAGATGGCAAACACAGCTCCTGCTAATAAGATTAAGATTGGGATAATAACTTTAGCTTTTGATGATTTCTTTTTTTTGAGATTAGTTTTTTTCTTGGTTTTATGAGGGTTGGTTTCTCTATCTACGTAGCTTTGATTTTTCGCTTTATCTGCTTCCGTTTTGGTGTCATCGGTTTCCATATAAATTTCATCTGGTTTATTTTTGATATTAGTAGGAGTTTTCATTGTAGTGTTATCTTCTTTTAGGTATGCATATTTATCGACGTACCATTTATATATACTAGCCAACGAGTTGAAACACATTTCGATATCTTCTGTTTCGATATCCCCAGCTTGATGATGTATACTCATATTGCCGAAATCTTGTATAGTATCGACGTGATTTTTTATTCTTCTAGGCAGTACACCTTTGGATAGCAGTTGGTTTTTTACTTTTTGTATAATAGTTTCTTTTGGTGGTTGTTTATATTCAATTTCGTAGATATCACACAAGATGCTTTCGGTGATTTTTCTTAAGGAAGCGACACTCATTTCGGGTCTAATTTTAGCAATTTCTATTGCATCTTTGATGTCTTTTGTAATGCTTAAAACATCAGGCTTAATATCATTAATTCTTTTAGAGATTTTATCTAAGTCCATATCCACAAACCTTTGTATATTATTTATCATAAAAAAAATGGATAATTTAATATATACATATTTTAGCAAAATGACAATTTATTTATCATAAGACACTACACCGCATATTAGGTAGACAATTAATAATTAATACTTAATAATAAGTTAATATAAACTTTATAATGTGTTTATCTCGTGTTATATTTAATGTAATAATTAAGTCATAATTACATTCGTATAGATATAATTTAATAGCCTATCATTATAATGAAAAGTCCTTGTAATTCTAAAAGAAGTAAACAAATATTCAATATATTTATAAAGCAAATTGTGGAGGTTAAATTTAGAGAAGAGATGCCTTTTATAAAAAAGATTAAAAACACTTTAAAGGAGATACACGGAGAACTTGATTATCCTAAAGCTATATTACTTAGTGCGTTAAATACTATATTCATAGTTATAGGATTATTAGTATTATTTTTAAGGATTATTCCATTATTAAGTACATCATCTTTTATGAAATATCATTTATTTATC
>CAYUUC010000185.1:0-7159 GCA_964447635.1 uncultured Spirochaetia bacterium | reverse complement strand
TAAAGAACACCTTTATTATTATAATTCAAAATTGTGTATTTTATATAGTGAAAAAAATATCTGTAATTAATTGATGATGTAGGAATTGCTGTATGTCAGAATTGAATATCCAGGAAAGCTCTTTTATTGGCAAATACCGTTCCTCCATTTTTTGGAGAAAATGGTTGCCAGTAAATAAGAATGTAAAAGCTATTATAATGTTGGTTCATGGACTTAATGAACATTCCGGTAGATATATTAATGTGGCTAGTAAGATCACTCCCGAAGGTTATCCAATATATGCTATAGACCATAGAGGGCATGGTAAAAGCTCTGGTAGAAGAGCATATGTCAAACGATTTGAAGATTTCTTAGATGATTTAAGGACTTTTTATCTTAATATAGTTAGAAAAGAAGCAGAAGGTAAACCTATATTTATATTAGGACATTCTATGGGCAGTTTTATTACTATGAATTATGTCCGTTTATATCAGGAAGGTCTTAGCGGAATGATATTATCCGGCTCTGGCTCAAAAACCACAGTATCAGCTTCTCTTCAGTTTTTCGCTAAAATATTAAGCTTCATTACTCCAACTATAGCTATCGAATTACCATTTGAAGAAGAATGGATTACTAGAGATAAAGAAGAAATTAAAAAGTATGATGAAGACCCATTATGTGGGACTAAAACCACATTCAGACTCGGTGCTGAAATCAATAAATGGATTAAAATAGGTTTCAAAAAAGTCAACCAGATTAGAATTCCAACTCTTCTGCAAAGAGGTTCCGCAGACCAATCTTTTGATGGTATAGATAAGTTGTTTGAAAAGATTGGTGCCGAAGATAAAACATTGAAAATTTATGAAGGTCTTAAACATGAAATATATAATGAATTAATTGATGATAGAAAGATTGTATTAAAAGACCTACTAAATTGGTTAAATGACCACATATAAAGGGATTGGGTTTATGAATGTTAAAGAAATTGATAGAATTCTAAGCAAATTAGATAAAGATATAGAATTATGCGAACATGATGTTAATAAAGCTAAAATTGAAAATAGAGATTTGTACGACTTGTTTTCTTACCATCTAAAAGAACTTAAAGAATATAAAAATGACTTACTCAAAAAGAAAAATGAAATCATATAAATGGATTCATTTTGAAAAATTTAAACCTTGTGAAAAGTTTATTGAAATCTATTTCTATTTCTCCTAATTCCGGTGATGCGAGTAAAGTGTCCATATCATTTACAATATCGTATAGAATATATTTGTTATTTTCGTGTTCTGTGTAAAATATTTCAAATATTCTATTAAGCGGGTCAATTAACCAATATTCATTGGGATGATAATGATTAAGTCTATTGAATTTACTGTTTCTTTTTATTGTGATTTTTCTTGCATCCAAAATTTCAATGAAAATACATGGTTTTTTATTTAATTCTACACTTGTGGTATCCTCGGAGAAACCATCATTGTTTATAATGATATATGATTTTCTACTGTTATAATCTTGTTCCTCTAACCATACATTAATATCTGTGTAAATTGTAAATTCTTTTCTATAAGTAGACTTTTTAATGTGTTCTTCCAATATATTTTTTAATCTTTTTTTTAACAAGTTGTGATAAATTTTCTTTTTGTATAGTCTTATATATTTAAATCCAACAGTAAAAGAAGTCTTTAATTCTTCCGGAAGCATAAATTTAAGGAAATTTCCTAATAAACCGTGATAAATACCAATTATATATATATTTTCATAAATTCCATAATGATGTAGAAAGACAAGACTTATACCCATAACAGAAAACATAAGGATGAAATTTGGAAAATGAAGAATAGCAAAGCTACCAGCAGCGTAAATCATATTCCATCCACTATCAGGATTTATATATTGAAAACCTTTATAAATAAGAACCAATAAACCTTGCTGTAGTATTCCAGTGATGAAATAAAGAAAGAATACTAGGATAAATCTTACTTTATTATTAGTAAAATAATCCTTGATCAGACTCCATTTTTCTGTTGTATTAGATTTAATCAGTATTGAACCGGATATAATAAGTATAATGGTTATTATGATAATTATAGAAAGAGGAGATTCAATACCGGATAATGGATTGACATTGAACAATTCGATTATTGTCTTAATCATGAGGATTACCTCATAGCTTCCATTATATAAGGTCTATATATTTATGTAGTTTAGCGATGTTAATTGTTTCTTTAACCATATCATTAGCGTTAGATATATAAAGTTTTCTGTCTTCGTTCATCAAAAGATTAAACAGCATTATTATTACACTTACGCCGGAACTATCAATGAATTCTACATCTTTCATATCTAAAACTATGTGTTTGTTTGTTTCTTTTAATAGTTTTATAGCGGTACCTTTAATTTGAATATGATCGCTTAGATTCGATAAGGTAGGCATATATATGATTCTTTTATCATTTTTATCTGTATATTTAATATGAATACCTTCAGTCATATATTTTTCCTTCATTTAAATTATTAGAAGGATTTTGCCCATATGAATTAGTTATAGTGCAAAATCAGGTTATTAAAAATATAATAAAACTATTCCACAATATAAATTTATTACTTGGTCAATTATTTATTAATGATTTATGAATAACATAATTATAAAAGGATTATAGAAAAAATCTAATATCATTTAATTAATTTGACTATAAGGATAAGTATATTATATTTTTAAGCAATTTTGTTAGAACCTCACTTAAGGTTTAAGTCGGTATAATAATTAATTCACATCATATAAAATGATAAAATAAGTTTTTAAATAAAAATCACGCTATTAGTGTGATTTTATACGGAGATTATCTATGATTGAAGAAAAAAAGGGTGTGCAATCCGTTTCCAGCAAAGTTAATTTTGTTAAACTAGAACACAAAATACTTAAATTCTGGGAAAATAATGATTCCTTTAAAAAACTTGTAGAAAAAAATAAAGGAAATAAACATTGGTCTTTTCTAGATGGACCAATCACCGCTAATAATCCGATGGGTGTCCATCATGCATGGGGTAGAACATATAAGGATATGTTTCAAAGATACCATGCTATGTTGGGACATGACCAGAGATACCAAAATGGTTTCGATTGTCAGGGTCTATGGGTAGAAGTTAATGTGGAAAAGGATAAAGGCTTTAAATCTAAAACTGACATCGAAGAATATGGTATTGATAAATTCGTACAGGATTGTAAGGATAGAGTTCATAAATTTTCACAAATCCAAACCAAACAATCAATAAGACTCGGTCAATGGATGGATTGGGATAACTCATATTTTACTATGTCCGAAGAAAATAATTATACCATCTGGAACTTCCTCAAAAAGTGTTATGAGAAAGGATATATCTATCGCGGACATGATGTTATGCCATGGTGTATAGATTGTGGAGCTGCTATGTCTGATATGGAAGTGGCTGATGGGGGATATCGGGAAAAAAACCATGAAACCATCTATGTTATATATCCTATTAAAGGAAGAGAAAAAGAAAACATCCTCATCTGGACTACTACTCCATGGACTCTCCCCGCTAATACTGCTGCTGCGGTTAATAAAGATATGGATTATGCTAAAGTTGAACATGATGGACAAATATATTATATGGCTAAGGCTCGGGTTGATCATATCGTGGGAAAAGATGCTAATGTATTAGATATCTTGAAAGGAAGAGACCTTATCGGTCTAGAATTTGAAGGACCTTTCGATGAATTACCCATTCAAAAAGAGGTGATCCATAGAATCGTAGAGTGGGATGAGGTTACAGACGATGAAGGAACTGGTATCGTACATATGGCTCCCGGATGTGGTAAAGAAGACTTTGGTGTATCTAAAGATGAAGGAATAAGCGTCATAGCACCCATAGATGAATTTGGATACTATAAAAAAGGTTTCGACTGGTTAACCGGTAGAAATGTTAGAGAGGTCGATGAAGGACCTATTACTAAAAACTTACAGGAAAAAGGTAGAATCTTTAAAATAGAGGATTATACTCATAGATACCCTATATGTTGGAGACATAAGACTGATCTAGTGTTTAGATTGGTCGATGAATGGTTCATATCTATGGGTGAGAAGGACGACCCGGAAAGAAAAGGCTTGCGATATCAGATTATGGATGTAATAAAAGATATCGAATGGATACCCGGTTTTGGATACGATAGAGAATATGACTGGCTCAAGAATATGGAAGATTGGATGATTTCCAAGAAAAGATACTGGGGACTCGCTTTACCTATATATGTCTGCGAGAACTGTAATGAGTTTGAAGTTATAGGTGGTAGAGAAGAGTTGAAAGAAAAGGCTGTGGAAGGATGGGATGAGTTCGATGGTTATACCCCGCATAAACCTCATATAGATAAAGTAAAGATTAAATGTAGTAAGTGTGGCGGAACTGCTAATAGGATACCCGATGTCGGGAATCCATGGCTCGATGCTGGGATTGTCCCTTACTCAACTATGGGATATAACTCGGATAGGGAATTTTGGAAGAAATGGTTTCCAGCAGATTTTATCTGTGAATCATTCCCAGGTCAATTTAGAAACTGGTTCTATGCTCTGCTTGCAATGAGTACCGTTATGACAAATAGAGCACCTTTTAAGCAGATACTCGGTTATGCTACTGTTAAGGATGTCCATGGTAAAGATATGCATAAGAGTACCGGAAATGCTATTGAGTTTAATATAGCCGCTGATGAAATGGGTGTAGATGCAATGAGATGGTTGTATATGTCTCAAAATCCTGAACGTAACTTACTTTTCGGTTTTGAAACTGCGAAGGAATCTAGAAAGAAAATTATCACTTTATGGAATATTTATAGCTTCTATTGCAATTATGCCAATATCGATAAATTTGACCCTACTGAACACAAACTCGATTATTCTCAGCGACCCATGCTGGATAGATGGATATTGTCCCGACTAAACAAAATCATAAAGATAGCTAGGATGAACTATGAAAATACAAAAGTATATTTGACCATAGATGAGATTGAGAGATTTCTTGAAGATGTATCCAATTGGTATGTGAGAAGGAGTAGAAGGCGATTCTGGAAGGGTGATTTTGACAAAGATAAGACCAGTGCATATCTCAGTTTACATGAGACATTATTCAAACTAAGTCAGGTTCTCGCTCCGATTATTCCATTCGTTACCGAAGATATATATCAGAACCTCGTTAGAAGCACCGATGAAAATGCTCCAGAAAGCATTCACCATACGGATTTCCCGGAAGTTAACGATAACCTCATTGATGAAATACTGGAAAAAGAGATTAATATAATACAGAAAGTGGTTGAAATGGGTAGAGCATGTCGTTGGGAAAAGAAAATAAAGGTTAGACAGCCTCTCTCTAAACTATATATTAAGATAGCTGAAGAGCTTAGCGATAGAGGAAAACAGGAATTATTGAAGGATGTTAGAGAAGAACTCAATATTAAAGAGATTGATTTTACCGATGATATGACCCAATTTGTATACTACTCAGTTAAACCTAATTTCAAAGCAGGGATCGGTAAAAGGCTTGGAGATAAGGTTAAAGACCTGCAGAAGAAGTTACAAACCATGGAAAGCACTCATGAACTTGCCAAAGAAGTGTTGGATAAAGGTGAAATAGATTTGGAACTGAATGTGAAGATTTACGAAAAGAACGATGAAGGGAAAAAAGTGCCAGTAGGTATGGAAAAAGAAACGATTAAGCTACATTCTACTGACTTGCTAATCGAAGAAAATAACAGGCAGGATGTGGTTATGAACTCTGATGGGGATTACAGTGTAGCACTGGATATTAGCATGACCGATGAGTTGCTAGAAGAAGGGCTGGTGAGAGACATCATAAGACACATTCAGGAAACGAGAAAATCTCAAGGCTTCGAAATTGAAGATAGAATAAAAATAGATGTGGATACTTCGGATAAGATTAAATCGGCAATGAATACACATATCAATTATATAAAGGATGAAACCCTAGCTGTGGAAGTATCATTCAATAAGATAGATGGTCATGAACGAAAAGTTACCATAGACCTGAAAGAATTTGACTCTGACAATGTAGAAAAAGTTCACTTGTTAATCAATAAAGCTTAATCGCTGGTGATTATAATTACATGAAATCATTGTTAAGGTATTAAGATTGAATAACCCAACAATGGCTGAATTTTCAACTGTAAATAATGTTGGACAAATGGTTAATCGAATGGCTGTGATTAATCTCCACTTTCTCTAGAAGGAGCTTTACTACCGAGGTTTTCGGCATCTGTGAAAAGGAAGTCGATATACAGGAAAGAGAATAACCGATTCTATCTACTCACCTGAAATGTTTCACGTGAAACATATTCTCTGCTAATATTTTATTCATCTTGAGATAATTGACTTAAATGGAACATATTGATAAACCAAATCTTACAATAAGATATGTATAAATTTATGTTATCTATTATAGTTTAAAAAATCCTCATTAAGTAATCATTAAACCGAAAACCATTTAAAAAAACAGCGATCTTAAGAACCATCCTATCGCCCTTATGTATAGGTAGCTTCGCTGAACCCACCTTTTAATACTGAAGCGGGGTTTCCTCAAGAACAAATTCCCCCATAGTAAAGAAGGAAAGAGCAACTCTTCAGCAAGATACATAAGCCGGGTTATGGTCATGGCATTGGAAAGACCTCCGTTTACCGCTACCTTACGGAAGGAGCTGGCATGATGTATGCTGGTTCTAGCAGTGAATACGGAATAAGCATTCTCTATATTCCTAAAGTAGAAAGTGATATCGGGCGTTTCTATATCCTTACCCATGAATTTGATGCGGTTATCTTCTTTCTTCAATGCTATAGAGGGACCCTTATCCCGAACCATCATCTTTATAGTTAAGTCATCTAATTTGGTCAATTCCTGCCGTGCTTTATTACTGATAGCCGGGATTACCGATAGTGATTTTCCAAAGATATAGAGTATGGTTTTAAGTATAAACTTTTTGATGCGCTTATTAGATGGTGAAGCGTTTCTTAAAGTAAAGTTATGTATTGAATTCATGTAAGATTCCCATTTTTGAATTATTTTTACCTTAATATACAAAAATTATTATAATCACATAAAAAACCATAACTGAGCGGTACATTTTTTGCTTATGTGATTTCTTATCTGAATGAG
>CAYUUC010000184.1:0-7202 GCA_964447635.1 uncultured Spirochaetia bacterium | reverse complement strand
TATAAGATAATGATTATCTATTATCCTATAAATTATTATATTTTTCATAATTTACAAAATTATGTCTTTTTCTTATATTGAAAGATGTTATAGATAAAACACTAATTAGATTTTTATGTTATTCGTTAATTAAATTTGATATTTCTTATTACTATTATGTTAATATAAAAAATCATCATAAATATACAGAAATATACAAACAGTTATATATGGAGTCTACTTATGCTAATTAGAAAAGCATTCATTCTATGGGTTATTCTAATGAGTATTTTAATACTCACTCAATCCATATCAGCACAAGATTTGGATAATAATGATTATGATAATGATATTGAGGATAATGAGGATGATAATGGAGATGATGATAATGGAGATGATGATAATGGAGATGATGAAGATGAATTTGCTGAGGTATACGAGGAAATTGAAGAACAAGATATAAATATCGAGGATTTAACCTTAATCGAGCAAATACAATTAGGATACTATGATAGTGTATTAGATAAGTACATAAAGCAACTAAAAGCAAAACAATCCACCCCAGCTTATCAAAGCGATGCATCATATGCAATATCACAGATAATGTATCTAGAAGATGATGCAGACCCTGTCACAGAATTAATCAATGCTCTTAATAATGTAGACCCATTAGGAGAAAATAACTACATAAGAAGATATGCCGCCTTAGCCCTGGGATATATAGATGACCCCAGGGTGATACGACCTCTGGTAAACGCTATGAAATTCAAATACTTAGAGATTAGTAAAGAGAATCAAATAGAACCTGATTATGAAAAATCATATCGTACCAATCAGGCTATCTTTAAAAATAGAGTGGAAGAAGACTTATATGTTAGATTATACGCTTGTTATTCATTAGGAAAACTTAGAGCTGATGAAGCAGCTCGTGAAATGATCAATATACTTAAAAAAAATGATGAACCTAGTATATTAAGAAGACAAGCAGCTTTATCTCTTGGTAGAATATTAAATCCCAGTGTTTACAATAATATAGTAGATGAATTGGAAGATGTAAATAACGATAAATTAGTACTAAAAAATATAATATGGACATTGGGACAATATGGTAAATTGGGATATGATGATAATTCCGTCCTAAGAATTTTGCTTAGCATTATATATAATGACCGTACAGATGTCGTCCCACAAACATATATATCTCTTGAAAATCTTATGAATACAGGAAATAATGATCAAACCGATGATATTATTGATGAAATCATCGATTCATTAAATCTAGCAATTTCTTCAGATATATATCGAGAGTACCTCAACTTAATGTATAATCCTAGAACGAATGTGGATATAAAAGAAATAATTAATGAATTTATTGATGGCTTAAAAGAAATAAAAGATGCGGTGAGTTCATCTAATCTTCTTAATGATATTAGTATATTCCTTAATAAGATAGAAAATCCGGATGATTTTATATTCCCAAAACAATTAATCTTATTAGAAGAATATGATACAATAATGAATCAGCTTAAAAATATGAAGTATTATCTTGATTCAATAGAAATAAGTTCAGCAAGAAGAGATACATTAATCCAATTGTTTGACAATGCTAGTAAAGCTTTAAACTTACTATCAGATAATGAAGAAGCACAACAACAAGCTTTAGTTTATGAGGAAGCAAAAAACGCTTTAGAAAGATATGTAGTAGTGAAAGAAGGAGAAATTAGCCTGATTGAACCGATAGGATATCTGACCGATTTGAGAAACAGGTATAATAAAGCGATCAATGCTATGAATGATTTCTATAATGATTATGCTCGTAGGGAAGCGGTACTATCATTAGGAAAGATTTACCAATATACCTATGAGACATATAAAACCATAGAGAGGTATATAGAAGAAAATATCGAAAAAATGACTCTATCACTAAGAAGTATTATGAGTGATAGAAAAATTATTTATAAATCTGTGAAAAACTTAAAAAGTCAAGAATACTTAAACTATTTTACAGAAATATCAGAAACTTCTGATAATATCGCAAGTATTATTGAATCATACCTCTATACAAGTAGTGATGTTGTGGATACATTAAATAATTTGGTTTTCAATTACTACACAGATGATATTCATAATCCTAAAGAAATCATAGCTGATAAAATAGAAGAAAGAACAATATATAGCAAGGATTATTCATATGATAAAGAAACGATAAGGAAAACATATACACAAAGTAATACCCAACAAACAATCTCTAAACAAGATATTATTGAAAGTTATAATGGGAATAGTTCTTTTATCGAGTTCCTGGGTAATAGATTTACAAACTTCAACCAGGTAGAAGAGGATAAAAAGGTATTGGTCATCTTCGCAAAAGGAGAAGAAGATGAAGAAGTTAAAGAAATAGTAGGAATTATTACTCAAGAAAATATCATTCAAAACGAGGAAGAAGAAGTTATAGACCTGGAAGGTGATACAATAACAATCGAAACTTATAGGAGAGGGACTCAGGATGTATTTATTAATGATATTCAAGAAATAAACTGGTATAGAATACCTAAAGAACTTATTGGCAAAAATGTAAGAATTAATGATAATGAAAACAATTTATATATTGGTTTATTAGAATCTATAATCTATGATGAAGTTGGGAAGAAGGTAGTAATAGAGAACAACAGCGGTGAAATATTTGAAATTTATATAGAAAATATAATGAGTATATATCATTATTTCCTTCCTACAGATATTTTAAATAAAAAAGTAATTGTAAATTACAGCATCGATACTGGCGAACAAACCGAAGCAATCGGAAAAATCATAGATATTCAAATCGATGAGAATGGTAAAAAAGCCATAATAGAAATACCAAGTCGGCAAATTGATATTTATTTACATAAAATAAATGGTATCGTAATTATAAAAACTATTGAAAATTACATTGGTAAAAAAGTTATAATTAAAATCGGAAATCAAAATGATAATGAATCAGATAATACTTTGGATACAGGTCCTTATTATGTTTATGGGATATTAGTTGATGAACAGTTGGATAGAGTTATAATAAAAACAGTTGATTTTGACGGTGATGTGTATAATATTAGCAAATATTTTGAACCTATTTTTATGACTCATATTTCAGAAATTATAATTGATTATAGCATCCCGGATATGCTAACGCTTGGACCAAAATCAATAGAAATACCAGGTTTGTGGAATAAACTTAAATACCAGAAAGATAGTTTAATGGAAAGATATGAACAGAGCTATCAAAAACTAAGAGATTTAAGTGACCCCAAAAGGAAATTTAGTGAAATATCAAAAATAATACAAAATGCTATTGAATCTCTACAATTCTTTAAAGATAATAGCGAAATTGCTAAATTATACATTGAGACATTAAAAGATGTGTTAAACTCCATAGATAACATAAATAAATATATCGAAGAAAATGCACAAAATCTCTTATTTATTAAAAATTTAATCAGAGATAATGTCTACGAAACTCAATTTGAACTGAGTAGAGTTAAACAAAGCAACAATGATAATGAAGATAATGACCGAATGGTAAGTGCTTTAAATAATATACTATTCGATACTTTTCAAAATGATCGAGATAAATTTGTAAGGATAAATAGTATTAGCTCCTTGATTGATATAGATTATAAAAGTTATGTAAGTGATATGGTTAACACCTTAAAAAATCCAGCGGAACCTATCTCACTAAGAGCTTTTGTATTCAACATCCTTAAGACTTATGGTTTTCCTGCTTATATGCAGTACTCAAAAGAAGACCTTCAAAAAGAAAAATACCGAGCTATAAAAATAAAACTTCAAGAAATGTATGAAGCTCTTGAGAATTATCAAAATATTATATATGAAATCGCATCTAGTGCATTAGAGGTACCTGATATTTATAAAGATCCCAATTTTAGCAAAAATCATTATCTTAGAGTACTAGCAGTTTTATCATTGGGTGAGTTCCCAACTGGGGAATCTATAGAGCTCTTAATCAGTATAGTAAAAACCTATTATCCCTATAAACTAAGGCATTCCAATTATAATGTAACTCATAAAAGATTAACCAACAAATTAAGGAAATATGCTCTGGATACTTTGGTTAATAAAAATAATTTAAATCGTGGATTTGTTAGGAGTATCGAAATTTTATTGTTTAATATTATTCGTAATACAGAGGAAACCATAAAAATAAGAACTGCTGCTTCCAAAGGTGTAGGGAAATTAGCAATAAGGGCTAGACAGATTACCGAAGAAACAGGAAAAAGACTGGTTATAAGACCTGAACTTATTGATGTATTATTATTATCTTTAATTACACCAAATACTGATTTCAGATGCGCTATAGTGTGGTCTTTAGGAGAATTAGGTGCTGAAAAATCAGTTGATTATTTAAGGAGTCTCATAATTCAAGATTATATTGATTTGGAAGTTAAGAAAAGCTGTCTCTTTGCTTTATATAAAATCAGGACTGAAGAAGCTATTGATATAATTAAGAATGCTTTATATTCACAAGAAGAGGAACTAGAAAATCTTGCCAGAGACTTATTAAAAAAATTAGGTCTTAGATAAATTTAATGTTATTTATGGGTTTTTAGTGACATTTAGAAAATATTTTTATATTATTAATTGTATAATCATGAATCCAATGGTAGAATATATATATATAGTTTATATAACCTGAATTTTAAGGTGAGAAATAATGATTTATAGATTATCTATTTATGAGATTGACCGTAGACTAAAGAAGAATAAATTATACTTTGAGGAAGATTGCTCCGGTTTTATCGGCAGTCATTATAAAAAGGGAAAAGAAATCCTAGAAAGCGATTTAAAGAGACTATATAATCTGGGATATAATATATTATGGGTTAATGATGGAAAAAAAATCAATATAAAAGAGAATAAGATAAAAGACATTGACCTTTACTTATATGAAAAAAAAATAGAGTTTGAATCTATAGTAGGTAGAGGAACTAATATTATTGATGAAGCACAAGTTAGAAAACCCGACTCCACTTTAAAATTCTTCGATGGTGATGACTTACTAAAACAAAACATAAATGCATTACAAAAAGATGGGGCTAAACTTATATTAAAAGATTTATATGGCGAAAGAGGAAAAAAGATATTATCATTAAAATCCATTATTAATCGTATGCTTAAAGATGGGATTAAAAAAATCGGTATTTTTGATAATATATCTATCGGAAACGCTCATCTAATGAAAAAGAAGAAGGATAAAACAAAAAAACGGGATATTGAAAGAACCAATTTTTATCTAAAATCATCAATAATTTCTGGTATCTTTTATGCTATTGTTTTAAATCATATCCTAAACGAAAGAAATCCTCGATTCGAGGGTATTGTACAATCCAAAATCAACCCAAGAAAAAGACCGCCTTATAAAAAAGAAAAGCTGATCAACTCAGCTTTCGCTTCATCATTCTGTGATATGGGTTTCCTTCATATTATCCTGGATACACAAGTTCAAAAAACAGCTAAACAATTATTTACTGAAGATGATAATGTAATAGAAGATGGTAATTCATTAAAAGATGAAAGAGTAAAAAATATATTTGATAGACATCCTTTCGTATTAGCTCATATATTAGGTAGTGATAATTCAGAACAACCATTAATCACTGAAGATGATGAAGATATATTAAAATTTGCTCAGAGAGGTCTTGATGGTTCTGGTTTTCCTAAAAGGAATTTAGTTACTGAAACTATAACCAAAGTAGTAAATGAAGAAACCAATGAGACCAAACTAGAGATTAAAACTATATTTGACTCAGAGCTTAAAGAATTACAACGATTACTTGGTATAATAAATTCTCTTGTTAATATGGTCTTAGGTACAGCATGGAGATTGCCAATAGAAAGAGATATGGTTATACGATATCTTAAAATGAACACAATATATCCCCAAGACCCACAATCTGGAACTCCTGATAAAGATGGTATATGGAATTTTTATCTAAGAGAAATATATGATAAGAGATTAGATGGATTCTTATTAGATAAAGTTTTAGAATGCTTATATCTATATAAAATTGGTGAAGCCGTTCCTATATACAATATAAAAAAGCCAGATGAAATAAAATATCATGCTGTGATTGTTGAATACACATCCCAACCTAATAGACCTATAGTATTAATCAAGAATGAAAATGGCGAGACTAAGTTAGACCTTACAGAAAAAACAAATGATAACCTATTTATAGGAGAATACGCTCCATCTATTAAACTAAGAAAAGTATTAGAAGAATATGCTCCAAAATATGCTGAATCTGGTATATATTTACCAGAAGATTTATTTGTACCTGAAGATAAGACAATTAAGGAAGAAGAATCAGCTAAAGATGCTAAAGAAAGGGAAAAATTGGATAAAGAAGTAGAGAGTCTGTTCTCGGATGATACCCCGGATATAGATGAACTTACCGAGAAAGCATCAGAAGAAGATGTTGATGCTTTTCTATCTCAATTTATGCCTGCTAATAAGCAAAAAAGCAAGAATAATAATAAAGAAAAAGAAGAAAAACCAAATAGAACCGAAAATTATTCTAAAGGTTTATTTGATGATGATGAAAATCTAAATGACGAGGAAATCATGGAAGATTTAAATTATATCTATTTAAAAAATCCTGGTGGTTTTAAAGATTTATATGGTTTAGGTATTGTGAATGACCTATCAAAAGACTTAAAAGAAATAGAGCTAACTCATATAGCAGTTGATGTTAATGAAAAAATCGGATTGAGTAAAAAGAAAATATTAAAACTTCATCCTGCTCATAGAGAAAAGATTAAAGTATATACCGATCCTAAATCGAAAAACATCCCACTGGATTATGTCCCTTATCTAATAGGAAATAAGGTGAATAAAGATTCATTAAAAGAGAACCCATATATTGTAATAAAAGATAATTATAAGGAAGGAGATTTCTACTACTTATACTATATTTCCGAACTTGACCCTAAAAAAAATCCTAACTATAAATCTGTAGACCCAAACAAAGCTAAAGGAATATTGACATATATAGTAAGGGTTCAGAAGAAAACAGATAATCCAGAAAAACCTATTGTTAAGTTTTTCCTGATATATAAAAAAGAAGGTGATAAAGGAAAGTGGAAGAAAGATAATCATTATGGAAAGGAAATTGATATGAGAAAATTTCCTTTCTTCAGATTGGATAAGAAATTAAGCTCTTCCG
>CAYUUC010000183.1:0-7204 GCA_964447635.1 uncultured Spirochaetia bacterium | reverse complement strand
TCTTCACATAATCACACTCTTCTCTAAATTAATATCTAATAAATATATATAAAAATTTTAAAATTATGGAAATATTCAACAATATAATTAATAATAAATTATAAAGATATTATACCAGTTGGTTACAGGGCTAAGATTATCTATATGGAAGGATAGATTCTTCTTTATAGCAAGTTAATTCCATATTATTGCTTTTGGAAAACTCTTGTATTATTGTATCTTAATGATGTCATTGTTAATTTTGAGTTTTCTAATGAGAAGGAAAAAGTCTCGCTTTCATTATCTTTAATATTAAGAGATAAATTATTTCCGTTAATACTCCATGTTCCTTCACTTTTAGTAATCACATCCTCATTCTTTAATTCAGAAAAGAAAGTCTTATCATTATTAAAAGTGATATTATGTTTTACATTGTCCTCATTAAATTCCCATGTTCCTACAATTTTACTTTCGATAGAGGACCCACATGATATAATTATCATTATTAAAATAATCATAAATATTGAAATCAACTTCTTTTTCATAAAAAACATTCTCCTTTATTAATATTAGATTAATATATTATGTTAATCCTTTTAGATTGTCAATAATTATTATATTTTTTATTATATTTTTATTAATAGTTTATAATAATTCATTATAATATCCGGTTTGGATAAAGATATTGGGATTTTATCACCACTAACAAATTTATTTTAGGTTTAATTCCTATTTCATAATCAAAATTACGATAAGTCGGTGGGAAAGCCCTCGACTTTAGTCGTTGGAGTATGTCAGATTTGCTTTCATTCATTATAATAATTTATTATTTTGATATGTAATATACATAGCATAATGCTATTTTAACACTATGATTAACATATGTCTACATATTAATGTCTATCCTATTTAAGGGACGAAAAAAATAATAAATAGAAAGGAATGAATTATGTCTGATTTAATGAAAGAATTAAGAGCCAAATTAGTAGAACTCGCCAACATTGGTGGAGCAAGTGCCGTATTAGGATGGGACCAGCAGGTCTACATGCCACATAAGGGTAATCTAGCCAGAGGTATGCAGATGTCCACCCTAAGCGGTATTGCCCATGAGAGGTTTACATCTAAAGAGATGGGCAATCTCATCAATAAACTTAGAGAAGATGCCAACTATCAAAAACTAGATGAGAATGATAAAGCCATCGTTGATATAATTAACCATGACTACGAACGAGCGACTAAACTCCCACAGGACTTTGTCATTGAAGTGACTCAGGCAAGTTCGAATGCCTTTGTAGCATGGGAGGAGGCACGGGCTAAATCTAATTTTGATGAGTTTAAACCACATCTGGAAAAGATGGTTGATATTAGCAGAAAGATGGCAGACCTATTTGGATACGATAAGTCTCCCTATGATGCATTACTCGAGGAGTACGAAAGGGGGATGACTGTAGAGGAGCTTAATCCTTTATTCGCTGACCTAAAAGACCAGATAGTACCTTTTCTGGAATCGATACAGAATTCCAATGTAAAAACCAGTTCTGAAATAATCCATAGACATTATCCCGCGGATAAGCAGTGGGAGTTTACCATAGAGTTGCTTAGAACTATGGGCTACGATTTCGATAGCGGAAGACAGGATAAATCCACTCACCCATTTACTACTAGTTTCCACCCCAATGATGTCCGGGTAACTACGAGAATCGATGAGAACTATCTAAGCGACGGAGTATCCAGCACTATACACGAAGGAGGACATGCCTTATATGAACAGGGATTGCCTGCTGAGTATTATGGAACACCTATCTGTTCGGCTGATTCACTAGGCATTCATGAATCACAATCCAGATTGTGGGAAAACATGGTTGGGAGAAGCACTAATTTCTGGAGATACTACTATCCCAGGTTGCAGAAGTACTTCCCGGATGCGTTGAAGGGTATATCCATGAAAGAATTCCTCCTATCATTCAACCATGTAGAACCGGGATTCATTCGTGTGGATGCCGATGAGGTGACATATAACCTGCATATACTTCTTAGATACGAGATTGAGCGGGATGCAGTAGAAGGAAAGATAAATGTAAGCGATATGAAAGACCTTTGGAATAGCAAGATGAAGGAATACCTCGGACTTACACCGAAGAATGATAAAGAAGGTATCCTTCAGGATGTTCACTGGTCAAGTCCTATGGGATACTTCCCAACGTATACGCTGGGTAATCTATATTCAGCTCAGCTTTATCATAAGGTTTTGGAAGAAAATCCGGATATGGAAAAAGAGTTTGAGCAAGGGAACTTCTCAACCCTGCTTAGATGGTTACGGGAGAAGGTTCATCGTCATGGAAGCAAGTATACCCCCAAAGAGCTTATTAAACGAGCAACCGGAGAAGAACCCACCGCAGACTACTTTGTAAACCATATCTACGATAGGTATGGTGAAATTTATGAGATAGCACGGGCAATGGGATTTTAATTTAAAATTAATTCTATAACACAAAGTGATAAAAATCTGACAAAATTCCAAATTAATTTTCTTCTATCAAGTCATTATATTATATTCTTTTCGGTAAAATAAAACCAATATTTTGGTTAGAATAAAGTCGAATCTTTATATAGATTAATATCAATAGGAGACTTATTATGGGAAAAAAGAAAAAGGATAACTCATTCTTCACCAAACAAAGCGATGACTTCTCAAGATGGTATACAGATGTCATCCAAAAGGCAGACCTAGCAGACTACTCCGCCATCAAAGGCTGTATGGTAATCAAGCCATACGGATACGCATTATGGGAAAACATCAGAGACGAGCTAGACCGGAGGATAAAAGAAGCCGGCGTGCAAAATGTCTACTTCCCGCTTTTTATCCCGGAGAGTTTCCTCAAAAAAGAGAAAGACCACGTGGAAGGCTTCTCGGTGGAAGCGGCTGTGGTTACCCATGGTGGCGGGGAAGAACTAGCAGAACCATTATACATAAGACCTACATCCGAAACCATCATGTACGATACATTTGCAAAATGGATACAAAGCTACAGAGATTTACCCCTCATGATTAACCAGTGGGCGAACATCGTAAGATGGGAAAAACGTACACGATTCTTCTTGAGAACCACCGAATTCCTATGGCAGGAAGGTCACACCGCACATAAGACCTTCGAGGATGCCGAAGCAGAAACGATTAGAGCGGGTAAGATGTATGAAAATTTCGATAGGGAAGCATTAGCAATACCGGTCATACTCGGACAGAAGACAGAGAGCGAAAAGTTCAAAGGAGCATACCGAACCCTGTCTACAGAAGCACTCGCAAAGGATAAGAAGGCTATACAGGCTGGAACGAGCCATAATCTCGCACAGAACTTCTCCACAGCTTTCAATATCGAATATCTCGATGAAAACAACGAGATGCAAAAAGTATGGCAGACCTCATGGGGTGTTTCAACAAGGATTATTGGTACGTTGATAGTAATTCATGGAGATGATAATGGTTTGGTTTTACCTCCAAGAGTCGCTCCTATTCAGGTTGTGTTTGTTCCTATATATAAGAACGATGAGCAGAAGGATAGAGTGCTGGAAAAGATCCGCGAGATGGATAACGAATTCAAGTCCAAAGGTGTTCGAACTAAGGTAGACGATAGAGAAAATCTAACACCCGGTTTTAAGTTTAACGAATGGGAGCTGAAAGGCGTTCCGGTTAGGGTTGAGATTGGACCGAAAGACCTGGAGAAAGGGCAATGCGTGCTTGCCATAAGACATTCCGGTAAGAAGCATTTCCTACAAGCAGATGAGGTGAAAGCAAATATCAACCGAATACTCGATGATATACATAATGGGCTTTTAGAAAAGGCGGAGAAGTTCCTCAAAGAACATATCCTCGAAACAGACGACTATGACAAGTTTAAGAAGCATATTGACGAAGGGTCTGGCATGGTTTATGCTAAGTGGTGCGGAGATGAAGCCTGTGAAACCAAAGTCAAAGATGATTGTAAAGCTAGCTCACGATGTATACCAATTAACGAAAACGGTATTATCGATGAAGTCAAAGACGGCAAGTGCATAGTCTGCGGTAAACCTGCTAAATATAATGTGTATTGGGCAAAAGCTTATTAAGCATCATCCAGTACCATTAAGACATTAGACCAAACCGGCAATAGTATTAGTCTTTATCGAACCATTCGAATCAAATCATTATCAGGAAGGTATAACAGATTGATTAAAAGATACCATCTTCACATAGAAGGCATAGTGCAGGGAGTCGGTTTTAGACCATTCATCTATAGGATAGCAACGAGGAATAACCTAACCGGTTTTGTATATAACCATTCCAAAGGAGTAGAGATTGAGGTGCAGGGCGAAGAACCAAGTATAGAAGCATTCATACAAAGTATAACAGATGAAAAACCACCGCTATCCCAAATCGATAAGTTGAACAGGTCGGGGATGGATATTCAGCCTGAGGATAGCTCATTCAATATAACCGAAAGCGTGGATAGTAAGAACACCGCAACCCTAATGCCACCCGATATTGCTACTTGTGATGATTGTATTCGTGAGCTATTCGACCCAAGTGATAGAAGATACCTTTATCCCTTTATCAATTGTATGAATTGCGGTCCGAGATATACGATTATCCATTCCTTGCCTTATGATAGGAGGAATACAACGATGAATCTGTTCCCTTTATGTGATGATTGCAGGGAGGAGTATGAAGACCCCGCATACCGCCGATTCCATGCTGAACCTAACGCATGCGATGTTTGTGGTCCTCATCTGACACTGCTTGATGCCGATGGGGACAAGATCAACTGTGAAGACGAAATCATAGAGACTATCAATATGATAAAAGCCGGGAAGGTCGTTGCTGTAAAGAGCCTCGGAGGCTTTCACCTTACATGTGATGCAACTAATACCGGAGCTGTTAAGCGATTGAGGGAGCGAAAACATCGCCCACAAAAACCCTTTGCAGTAATGTCCTTTGGTATTGATAATATAAGATTGTATTGTGAACTTACTACAGAGGAAACAGATTTACTAACCAGCCCTCAACGGCCCATAGTCCTACTTAACAAGAAAGTGGACAGCTCTATCTCACCTGAGGTAGCCCCTGACAACAACTATCTTGGTGTGATGGTTGCATACAATCCTGTTCAGCTACTCTTATTGAAGGATACATTCACCGCTTTGGTTATGACCAGCGGGAATATGAGCGATGAACCCATTTGTATCGGTAATGAGGAAGCTGTTCAAAGGCTTCATGGTATAGCTGATGCTTTTCTGGTAAACGATAGGGATATCAATACCCGTGTGGATGACTCTATCCGGTTTATGGAAAACAACCATGCTCACTTCATCCGTAGAGCAAGAGGCTATGTCCCTAACCCACCGGTGTATAGGGAAGAGCTGAAGCCGGTGCTTGGTGTTGGTGCGGAGCTTAAGAACACAGTTACTCTTAGTAGAGGTAAGCAATTGTTCGTGAGTCAGCATATAGGTGATTTGAAGAATGTCAAGGCATTTGACTTCTTCAAGGAGACCATAAACCACATCACCCATCTGCTTAACTTAAAGTATGATAACATAGCTTACGACCTTCATCCTGACTACTTATCGACTCAGTATGCGATGAGCTTTAAGGATAGCGGGGTGTCTCTTTTGGGATATCAGCATCACAAGGCACATGTGGCTTCTTGTATTGGTGATAACGATTTAGACCCTAATAAGAAGGTCATTGGTCTTGCTCTGGATGGGACGGGGTATGGTCTGGATAAGACGATATGGGGATGCGAAGGCTTTGTGGGTAGTCTCAAAGGTCTTGATAGGCGGATGAGCCTAGAGCAGTTCAGGTTACCCGGTGGAGAGAAGGCTATCGAGGAGCCATACCGGCTGGCTATATCATGTATGATGGAGTATCTTGGGAATGTACCAGAAGGGATACCATTCTACAAAAGGCATAAGGAGAGGGTAGACTTGATAAAGACTGTGATAGAGAAAGAGATAAACTCTCCTCTGTGTTCATCGATGGGAAGGCTTTTCGATGCTGTGTCGTCTTTAATCGGTCTCCGGGATAAGGTTAGCTATGAGGCCGAGGCGGCTATATCACTTCAGATGGCTTCGGAGATGGAGGCGTCTAAGCTATCGATGATACCTGCTTATCAGATTGATATCGCCGAAAAGGATGGTCTGCTACAGCTTAGACCAGGGAAGATGTTCGAAGAAATAGCCCATGATTTAAGGAACAATGTTGATAAAGGAATAATTGGGATTAAGTTCCACAAAGGCTTGAGCATGGCTTTGCTCGAGGTATGCCGTAGGTTAAGTTATGACTTCGGGACAAAAAGTGTTATTTTAAGTGGTGGGGTATTCCAGAATAGACTGCTCCTTAAGTATATCGTCTCATTGCTGGCTGATGAAGGATTCGATGTCATCACTCATAAGCGTGTGCCATGTAACGATGGGGGGATATCTTTTGGACAAGTTCTTCTGGCGAATTATGCCTCACAGGATGTATTAGAAAATTAGTATATTCATTATAGAAAAGTAAAAGGAGATATCATATATGTGTTTAGCACTTCCAATGAAGATAATGGAGATAAATGGAAATAGGGCAAAAGCCGATATGGCAGGCGTGGTAAGGGAAATATCGATACAGACCTTGCCTAAACCACCGAAGATTGGCGATTTCGTTATTGTCCATGCTGGCTTCGCTATAGAATATGTAGACGAGAAGAGTGCCCAAGAGACACTCGAAGCGATAAGCGATATAAGTTCTACAATAGAAGAATAAGTGATAATGTAATATTGTTTGACGGAGGTTTTTCTTTGGATTTACTCTTGCAGTAACTCCTTTATCTTATCCTCAAGGCTTCTTGGCTTGGTGATTGGAGCATACCTTTTTATCACATTGCCGTTTCTGTCTACAAGGAATTTGGTGAAATTCCATTTTATTGGTTTAGAGTTTAGAAAGCCCGGTGCTTTCTCTACTAGGAACTTGAATAGAGGATGGGCATTCGCACCGTTTACCACTACCTTGCTGAACATAGGGAAGCCTACTTGGTAGTTAATACGGCAGAAATCGTATATATCCTTATCAGATAATGGTTCTTGATTGAACTGGTTACTGGGGAAGCCTAAAACTTCAAAGCCTTTTTGATGATACTTATCGTAAATTTCCTGTAGCTCAAGGTATTGAGGAGCGAACCCGCATTCGCTTGCTGTGTTTAGTATTAACAGGACT
>CAYUUC010000182.1:0-7206 GCA_964447635.1 uncultured Spirochaetia bacterium | reverse complement strand
GGGCAATCATTCTTACAACAATACTCCTAAATCGTATTATGGGTATAAAAATATGGTTTGGTATAATACTTAACATAATATGGATAATTCTTGGTTTACCTTTAGCTATATTACTAATGAGAAGCCCTTTATAGACCGTTTTTGTTAAAATAAATCTGGTTTTTCATATTAACAGATATTCATAAAAATCTATTTGTGAATTTAATTAAACATAATTTTTGAATAATCCCGCTTTATTACTAAATTTGTTAACCAAAAATAAAATTTATATAAACAAGGTAAGATTAATGAAAATACTAAACCGACTTTTCACATACAAAAAAATAACAAAAATACTTGTCTTCCTTTACATTATATTCTCTATAATAGTTATATTCTCAGCATGCTCAGAGGACCAGGAAAACATTACCGGCGAAGTCGACCAATCAATCATACCTCCGCAAAAACCAGGAGTTATCGGAAAACCTTATGACACAAAAGAAGCTTTCGAGAAAGCTAAAACCGGTTCTAATGTCGTGGCGAGTTTAGGAGATAATATAAACGAAATTTACCTTAAAGAACAATTCATACAAGATGCAAAAGTCCTCCTGCTTTCCAATATGCTCCCTAATGAAGCTATATTGAAGATAGATAATCCCATAGTGATTAATAATTTTGTATGGGAAATCATATCGGCAAGACTACTGTACAAAGAATCGCTAAAATCATTCAAAATGTTCGATAAAGAATATAAAGAAGAAACCATGAACATACTAAAAGAAGATGCCCAAAATCAATTCATGATACTTCAAGATATAAACCTCCCTATCAAAACATATCAACCTACGGTTCAAGACAAAATAAACTTCTACAACGAGAAAAAGAAAATATTCGAAATATGGGAATTCGAGGACTATACGGATATACCCAACTTTGAATCAGAATACGCCAGATACTATATAAACCAAGTAAACGAAAAATACATAAACCACCTAACCAAAAAATATCCCTATGAGATAAAAGAAACCGTGGTAAAAGAAATACAAAAGATGACCAATATAGACCAGATACTAAAGAGCGAATACGCCTCGCAAACTATACTAATATTAAACGAAAAAGAGATAACAACAGAAGAGTTTGCCAGATTCCTTCTGGTACAACTAACCATGCTAAACGCAGAAAGTATGAGAACGAGGCTCCTAAGACAAACCAGTCTGGAGATGGAAATAGACACAATGTTCCAAAGCTTCATCCGGCATAATCTGCTTCAGGAAGACTTCCAAAGCAAGAAAGATGCTTATAATGATAATATAATGAGAAGATTCATAAACCTTTATGTAGAATCAAGAGTAGCAGATACCTATTTAAGGATGGAAGTAGATAGAAAGACACCACCACCACTATATAACGAAGTTGAAGAATTCTTTAAAGAAAACGAAACTGAAGTTAGAAACTATTTCTGGAGAAATTATCCGGAAGTTGCTAACGAAATGAAACAAGAAGAGAGGGAAAGATATATCAAACAGAATGTAGCAGAATTATACTTGAGGGATAAAAACATCGCCTCCGAACAAAGAAGATTCCGAAATAAACTACTGGATAAATATGAATATGAAGTCAACGATGAATTAATAGAAACAGATTTAATAAAAAATATACCTTTCGATTATGAGATGGGAAAAAACCCTGTCACTTTTTTCAATAATTAATTAAAAGAATTTAATATAAAACCACCTTAATCTCTATAATGAACTTAATTAATATATAAGTATTATAAAGCATAATTGATTAATAATTTTATAATTTATAAAATGTTTAAATAAATTTTTCAGAAAAAGCTATATATATTAAATTTAATAAGCTTATAATAAATTTTAAAAGGAATAAAAATGGATAAAAATGAAGCAATATTAATGGATTTGAAAATTAGAGAAAATAGCCTGGCATCTATTTTTGAGGTAACTCAGCTGGTGAACTTACTAAACGAACTCGATGAAGATGAACCACTCGCTTATAGTATAACCAGCAAAATGATCGATTTTATCTCTGAACATTATTACAACAAAGAAAAAGTAGACCCTCAAGCTTTAAAATACCTAGTAAGCTTGTATAAGTCTAACCATATGCACATAAGAGAGAAAATAAATAAGGCTATCATGAAACTTATGAATAAAAATTATAAGGAAATAAGAAAAGCACTGACCATCGCATATAACGAAGAATTACCCGAATACGCTAAGAAAGAAATAGACTCTATGCTTAATACTGTTTATTCTGGTATATACTTCGATTATACTGACATCAATGAAGCAAAAAAAGAACTCGAAGAAGTAGATGAAAGTTAACACTTACTCACTATATAAAGGAGTTCGGATTATGGAACTTAAGAAAGAGGATTATATACCCATTATTAATATGGCTTTGGAAGAAGATGTACATGATGGAGACATCACTTCTGAATCTATCATCGATAAAGAATCCATATCCAAAGCTTCCCTCGTCTCTAAAGATGATGGTATAATATGTGGTATCGAGGTCTTCTGTAATACCATGCTGGAAGTAGACCCTCATGTTAAGTTCGAGAAGTATTTTAAAGATGGCGATTGTGTAAAATACGGTGATGTCATCATTAATATGAATGGTAAAACCAGAACCATACTAAAATGTGAAAGAATAGCTCTTAACCTAATACAAAGGATGAGTGGAATCGCCAGTAAAACCAACAAATACGTTAACAAAATCAAAGATTATAAAACCAAGATTCTCGATACTCGAAAAACTCCTCCCGGCTACAGAAAACTAGATAAATACGCTGTATTCATAGGTGGCGGGAAAAACCATCGAATGGGACTTTACGATATGTTCCTGATTAAGGAAAACCATATCAAACTCGTCTCGGATATCTCTGTCGCCGTTACTCGAGCGAGGAACTATATCCCCGGCATCCCTATCGAGATTGAAACAACCAACCTGGATGAAGTTCGAGAAGCATGTATGAGTAAGGCTGACCGAATCATGCTGGACAATATGGATAACGAAACCATCTCTCAAGCAATTGAAATCGTTAAGGATTACAACCATAAGAAAGACCTAAACATTGAAATAGAAGTCTCCGGGAAAATCACAGAAGAACGCCTCGTTTCACTTGCCCAATTAGGTGTGGACTTCATATCCATGGGGGAACTTACCCATACTGTTAAAGCATTCGACCTATCCCTTTTAATCGAGTAAACACATGGACGAATTCGTTTATCATAGCTCATCAAAACAAAACCTCTCCAAACTGCACCCCAAAGAAAGCACCCACAACCAGGTTTGGCTTTATGCTACCAAAGACCATGTCATGAGTGCATTATTCATATCGGGTTACGGAGGAGACTTCACCTGCTTCATTGGTAGGGATAAGGATACCGGATTACCAGCCATCGTCGAGAGGTTCGATAAAGCTCTCGAAAAGAGATACAAAGGCATTACCGGCTCAATTTATGTCCTGCCGTCAGATAGTTTCAATGAAGGTGAAACCGAATGGGAAGAAGAAGTCGTATCCAGGCAATCAATAGCACCAGTAGATGAAATAAAAATCCAGGATGCTTTGTCTTACCTACTACAACTGGAAGAAGAAGGCAAACTAATCATCATGAGATACCCGCAAAGACCGGATAATGTCCCGGAAGATGACGAAGACCTGGTCATTAAGGCGGTAGTCCGTTCATTAGAGGATGACAATGATAAGGATCGCATTCTTAACCTCCTTAAGAAGCATCACCCCAGCTTAATCTCAAGGGTAGAGGACGGCATGAAGAACAACCGCTTCGCTTCTCTCGATAACCTAAACAAGCTCAAACCCCAGCCAAACCGATTCGTTAGATTCGTAAATCTGACTCTGGACATCTTCGCAGGGCTTATCCTGATAGGCATCGGTATTAACTGGTTTATGCGTGAAGGCATACTGGAAGGTGTTGTTTGGTCTCTATTCGGCTTATCTTTAATCACCGGCTCAAACGGGGCAAGAACGCTATTTAAGGTAGAGAAAGGAAAACCGGGCTTACCCGATGTGGTTTCAATGGGATTAGCTTTAGCAGGGATAGGTTTGTTTATATACTGGATGATTCGGTATTAATCGAGTTTGTACATCTTTAGATAGGCGTTGTCGTATAAATCGGATATAAATACATATTCATTATAAATATCAAAATCGGATATAGAATAAGCTTTAACGGAAAGCCTCTGCTCTAGTTCAAGGTTTTCCCTAATCTTATATACATCGAGGAAGCTCTCTTCCCGAACCACACCTAAGTAGCCGTTCTTAACATAGATTTTGCTAATGGGGTCATAAGTCTTGAGTACCTCCCGCCATTGGTTAAGGTTGTTCGGGTTAATCTGTTTGACTAGATAAAACCGGCCATTCTTGTCATGTTCTTCCACCACAAACATATTCTCTTCGGAAGCATCGGTATAGGAGTATTTGATGCCGTATTCGGGTAATTTACCTGAGATTAGAACAGGCTCGGTCAAGTTCCTCAAATCATACAGCTTAAACGAACCATCATCAAGGGATACAGCAAGCACTGCTCCGCTTATCGCTATGTCCTTAACATTGCTCAGGAATGAGGTATAGCGGAAGATGTTGATTGGCTCAACCAGTTCAATAACGGCGATGTTCTTTCCCGAGCCGATAAAGGCATAACTACCGAAGAAATCAATCTTGGTGTTAGTCTCGAACTGGTTAACGAATGAGATGACTTTTGACGGTTCATTATACCGGCTGATTCGGACTTTACCGCTACCGGTAACCTCGAGCAGGTATCTATCATTGATGTAGGAAGCGATAACGCCTTGCGGTCTATTCAATATGTTTTTGTTGGTTGGAGCTTTTGGCTCGGTGATATTGAAGTGAACGAGTTTATTACCATCAGATATGTATAGCCTTCTTCCTCTTATATCGATATCGAAAGCTCTTCCATTATCTTTTGAAGCTCTTTCCAGCCATAGTATGGGGCTCTTATTGATGTTAACCTCATTTTGACAGGACATGGTTAAGAAAAGCAGTCCGATAAGGATCACAAGAAGTATAATGGTTTTATTAGTAGTATTCATCAAGATTCTCCAGTTAAAATTTCATTATTAATGTAATGAAATGACGAGTAATACCAATAATTGATGATTATTGGTATTTTAAAACCAATTTCAAATTTTAATATTATCTTCAGTATTGATTTTTAGATAAACCTAATTTTATTTATTACCATAAATTAAATGAAATTGGTATAATGCCATTCTGATAAGTATTGGCATTTAGTATAAACATCGCTTTATATAATCAACTTTTCTTAGTTTTAAGTTTCGGTAGGATATGAAAACGTATAAGAATTTTGAATTATGTTATTTATGGTAGGCTCATTCGTCCTTCAATCTTTTTTGGAAGAGGCTTGTTTCGATAGCGGTTTTAAGTTCTGTTTCATCGAATGGTTTTACCAGGTAATTATCTGGTTCTGTTCCTATAGCTCGATTAAAGGTTTTACTATCGGAATAAGAAGTAAGATATATAACCGGGATATTGAATTTCGAAATGATTTGGTTAGCTACTTCAATACCGTCCATCTCCCCTTCCAATTGTATATCCATAAGGACGAGGTCTGGTCTAATGTCTTCCACTTTCTTAAGAGCTTCTTCTCCGTTTGATACACTTGCAGGGACTTCATAGCCAATGGATTTCAATTTTTGTATAATATCTTTTAATATTATGATTTCATCTTCCACAACTACAATCTTAGCTCTGTATTCAGTATTCATATAACTTTAAGGTACTCCTTATTTAATAAAACTTAATCGATAAATAAATTTCATATATTCAGTATTATTAAATATAATAATTTACATAGGAAAATTCATATTGATTTTTAATATATTATATATCAAATAGATTTTTATTGAGGTTGTTAAATACTTTGAAGATTTTGATAATAAAGCAGACTTCCCTGGGAGATGTATTGCATTCCACTGTTGCAGTTAATATGCTAAAAAGCTATTATCCACGCTCTAGTATCACTTTTATGGTGGATAAGTCTGCATATGATTTAATCAAATATAATAAAAAAATTGACGAAATTATAATTTTTGACTTATATCTACTCAAAAATACTTGGGTCACAAAACCAAACCAAGCTTTTAACCACATAAAAGACAAAATTAAGCAGATACGCAAAACCCATTATGACCTAGCCTTCGACCTACAAGGCTTATTCCGTTCGGTATTCTTCCTTTATCTAGCTAAAGCATCACGGAAATACGTTAAAGGCAGATGGTTATTCCTGAATAAGTACAAAAACAACAGAATTCATGCCGTTAACGAGATTAAATCACTAATCAATAAAGCCATCTCCAAAGATAACCCGGAAGAGACTATACCCACTCTAACAAACAAATTCAAAGATACTAACATCAGTATATACACATCAGAAGAAGAAAACCAACACATTAACCAAATCTTAGAAAAAATTAATCCGGAAAACAAAAGAATACTAATCATAAGCCCGTTTACCCGATGGCAATCCAAAAATTGGGGCGATGATAGCTATATCGATTTGCTAAGGTTAATCGATGGGTCAAAATACATCGCCATACTTACCGGAAGTAAAGACAGGAAAGCTGACATCGATAATATAATAAACCAGGCAAACCGAGATGATGCGGTGAACCTCGCAGGTGAACTATCTTTGCTCCAATTCACCGAATTGCTGAGACATGCCGACCTGCTTCTATCCTCCGATGGCTTCCCTGTTCACCTAGCCAGTGCCGTCAATACCAGGCTTATCGCTATATTCGGCCCTACCAGTGAAGTCAAGGTCGGTCCTATCTCCAGGAATAGCTTGGTCATGCGAGGGGAAGACCCTTGCAAAAGGTGCGGGAAACGGGTATGCCTCGATAAAAGGTGCATGAAGTCCCTCTTGCCGGAAAAGGTCTATAGGCATATAGAAAAGATGATTGAGGAAAAACAAACTAAAAAGCCGTAACGAAAATATGTCACGGCTTTCATCTCTATATTTAGGCATTTGAAATGAAGGTAAATTTATTATACCTACGCTTTTATACTCGGAATGTGGTATATAGAAAATTTAATATCTGAGGAGAATTTTTGTTAAAAGATGGATATAAAATTCTTTATGAAATTCTTCCTACTGTGAAATTTTTGTTGATATAAGTCTGATCTTTTATTAAGAGACCCCA
>CAYUUC010000181.1:0-7209 GCA_964447635.1 uncultured Spirochaetia bacterium | reverse complement strand
GTATATTAGTTAAAAGTTTATTGGGAGGGGAATACAATAATAATTAAACCTCATTTTCATATCTACATCATTAAAAAATTCCATTTAACATGTTAATGTATTATTTTTTCTAAGTGTTTCATATACATATTAATTATCTATCTTTATCTACACTGATATATTATGGAGAATTAAATGATTAATAATACAAGGTACTTAAAAAAAATATTCATCTTATTTTTACTTTTTATTACTTTTTTTGTTTTTTCCAATATATATAGCTACAATTCTTACGAGAAATCCCCTGAGGAACCATATATAATTAATTATTTCGAGTTGGATGATTTTGAAGGTTTCAAGCATAATTATACCGAATTAACCGGATTTATTACAAACCACTATAATGTCCTTATTGTACCATTCACACTAAATGATAAAATGCTGGACAAAAAGGTCGATACTATGAAGTTCTTATATAATAACCTAAAAGACTACAATATAAGGTTTTTAATGGTTATTAAAGGCAGAGAATCTTCGAGAAATGCAAGAGACTTTATCCAAAAGAATAATATCAATTTTAATGTATGGTACGATAGGAACTCCATACTATATTCTAATCTCACCAATAGTGGAAAAGTCGATGGAAACAGTATCTTCTATATGGCCAAGGATAGAAAAATTCATTACTATTATCCATTCGATAAAATCACAGATAAAAACGATTTATCTCAAACACTTATTAAACGAACAAAAGAACTTAATAATATGACTTTTGAAAGGGAAAAAATAGGTGATAATAAAGTAGATTTTTTACTTATGGGTAATTCCAGCGGTGATTTCTCTGTGTGTAGTTGTCCTAGCCAGCCCTATGGGGGACTTGCTAGATATGCTTACCTCTTGGATGAGTATAGAAGGGAGTATGAAGAACCTCCTGTTGCTATATTGGTAGGGAATATATTGGATGAATATACTAAACCAGATTATCATGATTTTTATCTAAAGGGAATATCAGAATTGAAGATGTCCGCTTTAATCCCGGCAATCAGCGATTTCTGCGAAAGTCCTCAATTTTTGAAAAGGTATTTAGACATCGTTCCTTATACTTCAATTAATATAAATAAATTGCAGTTACCATTTTCTCCTTATGAAGTAGTTAATACGAATGGCCTGTCTATAGGTATACTAGGTTTGACTCCACAAGAAGCAGTAGAAGAAAATATGCATCTGCCTTATGACTTCCTTATTGATGATTATAATAACAAACTTCAAAAGAATATACAGGAGATTAAGGACATAACTGATATTATCATTCTCTCAGGGCATTTTAAGGATAATAGGGAAGTGGAAAGATTAATGTCACCACATCCTGATATTGATTTTGTGATTAATTCTAATTCTAATAGAGTATCGATAATATCATCCGCTATACATAGATATGAGGTTCCCATTATAGAATTAGGCAATAAAGGGGAATTTGTCTTAAGAGTAACAATACAGCTAACAAATGATAAAGCAAAGGCAGTCGATATTGAAAACATACTACTGGATAATAAGGTAAAGGAACATGGTGAATTGTTGAACTATTATTATGCTTATCAAGAGACCTTGGATATGTATTAAAAGAGGGTAGAATTACAATGAAATGTCCTGAATGTGGTGAAGAATTACCAGATTATGCTTCATTCTGTTCATATTGTGGAGCGGATATAGAAGAGATAAGGAAAGGCAAAGCAGATATGGTTTTAGGATATGCACCTATTGGGAAACGTTTCGTGGCTTTCCTTGTGGATATTGCTTTTATTGGTATATTCCTGGGACTATTGACGATGTTTATGCGTGTAGGGTTTGGATTGATAACAACACTTGTTATTGCTTGGTTTTACTTTGCTTATCTGGAAAGTTCGGAAAGACAAGCAACAGTTGGTAAAAGGCTATTTAGTCTGAAAGTTGCTGATGAGAAGCTAGAGCGGATATCCTTTGGAAAAGCCAGCTTAAGATATATATTAAAAATAGTTTCAGGTTTGATATTAGGTATAGGATTTATCATTGCTATAAGTTCAAAGCAAAAACAAGCTTTGCATGATAGAATTATTAAAACAGTGGTTTTATATGAGAATAAGTATAATAAGGAACAAATAGATGATTTATCAATATATTGAATCATCTTTTAATTGTGAATTGATCCTACTATAGATTTCATTGGTTAATTTTTTAAACTGTTCTTTTGAGTTTTTTGCTTTTGGATTATCATATTCGAATATAGGGATGCACTCTCCAGTGGATTCCGGGATAGCAATACTATCCGTTATGTAGTTCTGGAATAGTTTGTTGGGATACTTCTCTTCTATCTGCTTCATTTTGGAGCTGTGGAGTTGAACAGGTCCTTTAGAACCCAGTTTTACTCTATTAAATACTATTCCTAGAATATCTGTTATCTTATAATTCCTATTTAATTTGGGAGATATGTTCTTACCTATATCATCTATTTCTTTTACCAACCCATCTATAACCTTCATACCCAGAACAGACAAGTAATCTGGGATTGCTGGTATTATATAACAATCACTTGCGAAGATGGCGTTCTGGGTAACGATATTGAAATTAGGCGGACAATCTATGATGATAATATCATAATCATCATGTACTTCTTTTAATCCATTCTTTAATATAGCCCGATGTTCCCACATTTCCAGGTATTTATCCTCAAACTCACACATTATTACAAATGACTTAGCCAAGTGAACATCGATTAGAAGCATACTTAAATGTGAGGGCAAAAGGTCTATTATATAGATCTTTTCTAATCCATTAATAGATTTACTCATTATGGAACTTTTTACTGAATAAGACAAGTTTCTATCCATGAATGCTTCGAATAGATTTTTTATCGAGCCGTTTTCTTCAACTTGTTTCTTCCAATTATTAAATGGCATCATAGAGAAGGTAAGATTGGTTTGGGGGTCTGTATCGATTAATAATACCCGTTGGGAATGATACTGGGCTAATCCCGCTCCGATGTTTAATGCTATGGTTGTTTTGCCTACACCACCTTTGAAGTTGATTATGCTTATGATTTTTGCCATTTTACATCACTTATTCTTTATGGGTTTATTTAACAATGCTATTATATTTTCGGTGATTATATAGCTAAAATAAAATTGTAATCAGTTTATATAATATTGATATGGGTTAAGAATATTTTTTATTTTTTATAAATGTTTATCACTTTTGTAAAAGTTGTAAATTTTTGTTAAATCCGTTTGTAAAAGTATTATTCAATAAAACAGTACCCTTAAGATTGTGTTAAAATGAGAAATATGATTTCTAAAGTTTGCTGTTCAAAGGGATAGATTATTTAAACAACATTTCATTAAAGGACTTTGTTTATTTATCCTTACTTATTAATTATCTTTATAGAAAAATCAGTAAAGGTTTATAATATGCAAAAATATTTTGATAAATATAAAGAGGAAATCGGTCTTTTAAAACAATTATTAAAAGATAAAGATTATAGATATATAGCCAGATTTATGCACTCGGAGTTCTTCCACTGTATTGTAACCAACGAGGAAACTCTATCAAAAAAACAAGCAGAAGTAGAAGGATTAGGTTTACAGGTTTTTACCAAAAATGGCGGGGTGGGCTTCTCTACTACTGATATTATCACCAAAGATAAAATAGAAAATGCTGTAAAGCTGGCTATTGAACTGGCTGAAAAGTCTGAGAAATCATATAAAGAAGATTTAACCTTTTTTGATAAGGTTAAACCATATAATGAAGATGTATATCCTAATGTTAAATATGATATAAACTATCTAACACCGGCAGAAAGAGAGGAAAAACTTAAAATATTACAGAATGATTTAAACCAAATGATTAAGGATTTTCACTTCACATCGACATTAGCCATCGGTTATTCTGAATGGAGAATCATTAGAGATGATGGAACGGATACATCTTATATGATACCCAGGAGTGTCGTTTCAACTAGTATTGTATTTAAGAAGAATGGAAAGACCGTTTCTACTAGAACGCATTTTAATGATAAAGGATATGATATCTTTTATGATGAGAAAAAGATGAAATATTTCAAGGAAAGGATTAAGCAAAAAGAGACCCAATGTCGTGAAGTAATTGATGCACCAGCTGTTGAATCAGGTTCTTATAAACTACTCATAGATTATCCCCTAGCAAAAGGTCTGGCTCATGAAGCTTTCGGTCATGCCTCCGAATCTGATGGAGCGAAGAAAAGCATCTTATTTAATGATAAGGGTAAGTTCCAAATCGGTATGAAAGTAGCAAGTGATAATGTAAGTATAATTGAAGAAAGCATAGAGGGGGATTATGCATATCAGCCTATTAGTGCTAATGGTATACCGAGGGAAAAGGTGACCTTAGTAGACCATGGAGTCCTTAATGCAGGACTTGGAGATATGTTTAGTGCTTTATCCGGTGGAATTAAGATAAGCGGGGCTTGCCGGGTACAATCCTATGATAATATACCGCTTCCCAGGATGAGTAACATAAGAATTGAAGTAGAAAATCCTGAAACCATCGATAAAAGGTTTGAGGATATAAGCCCACAAGATTTATATAATATACTTGATAAAAGGGGAGAGTTGGAGGAAGAACCTGTTATTTATATGACCGGTTATAAAGGAGGACAGGTTAATCCAAAATACGGGGATTTTGTTTTCAATTGTTCGATTATGTATAAATTCCAGAAGGATAAACCTATCCAGGTTTTTAGACCGGGTATATTCAGTGGAAAGGTGTTAGAAGCATTAAAATCGATAAAGTTTGGTATTGGAGGACTAATCCTCGATGCTATTGGAACATGCGGAAAAGAAGGACAGAGAGTACCTTCCAGCGGAGGAAGTAATATGTTTATTTTTATAGAAAAAAGCAATTTTATAAAAATTGGGGGCGGAAAATGATTAAGGAAGATAATAGAAAACTTATAGATGATTTATCTAATGAATTAGAAAACCACCCAGATATTGAGAAATGGACTTTTTCTTTATTTAATTCTAAAGGTATAGAAATTGGTTTGAGAGATAACAATATAGGTGGTTTATATAGAAGCCCTTCAGCACACATCGGACAGAACCTCGAACTGGGCATATATTGGAAAGATTATTACAGAAGTTCACATTCTTATAATGGTATTATACCCGAATTTAATAAAGAACATATAAGCAAGTTAAAAGAACAGGCATTCTATGACGATATTCTGCCCGATTTACCAAATCCCAAGGATATACCCGATGTAAAAGTATACGATGATGAAGTGATTAAAAACTTTGATGATACATCTTACCTATATAATAGTATAACCAAGGTTAGGGATGATTTAATCAGGATTGCTGACAATTTAAACGGGTCAGTTGGGATATCTGTTGGTGAGATTTGGGTCAAGAATTCTCAGGGATTTGATAATGGCTATAGATTTACTAATAGTGGATTATATGTGGTTGCTAATAATGTTTATAGTTCTATTCAATCTCGTAGACAATTATTTACCAATGATGAGGTGGGTTTTATTATTCAGGATGTAGATAGATATTTACCCCATTATATGAAAACAGCTCCGCAAGACTCATTAAATAGTGGTGAATTAGATGTTATAATACCTAATTATAATCTTAGTAGTCTATTAGATTTTTATATATTCTCTAACCTAAATGGAGAAGCAATACAGACCAATCAATCTGCATTTATCCTTGATGATATAAAGAAAGAAAAACAATTAATGAGGGAAGATATTAGCTTAATAATTGATAATACTAAGGATTATTCTACTGGTTCACATCGCTTTTCTTCGATTGGTAATCCATGCAATAGACAAGCATTGATTGAGAATGGCAGGATAAAAACTCCGTTACTTGGTTTGAAGTATTCTAAAAAATTCGATATGTCAATGACTCCTGATATAATATCGGAAAAAAGTTTAGAATTTGGTAATGGTAAGTTAACAGACATAGATGATATAATTAAGGAAACCGATAAAGGGATAATCATTGATGGAATACTTGGATTACATACTCAAGACAGTACAACAGGTAATTATTCATTAAACTGTCAAAGTTCGCTATTTATAAAAGATGGGCAGATAATAGGAAAAGGGAATGTATTGATAGGAGGAAATTTTTTTGATGATTTAGTCAAGGATGGTTTGATATTTATAAACTATCCTAATAATGAATTTCCCGGACTTAAATTAAAAATGAATGTAAGTATAATTTAACTTACAGGAGAGTATTGAATAGTAAATGTTTTAAAGTAAATGCTATATATTTGTCCATTTTGTAGAATTTCATTAATTCTATTCTTTATTTTAGGTTTTAATATATTATTCCTTTCATTTACTGAATCAATATCCTGGCTAGTATTAGATTCGAGGATATGTCTCACAATACTAGTAATATGATAGCTTCTTTTATCCAATTCATATCTTAAGTTCTGTTGGTTACCATCATAAGCCAGATATACTTCCACAGATAGATAAGCACCCGGATTTTCTAAGTTTAGATTCATTTCCCCCAGTGAAAAGGTTTGTGCATTTTCGACTAATGGGGGTCCTTCTTCGGTTAACTGTTCATCGGTTAAATCTTCTTCTTGATCTTCGATTATACTATCCACTATAAGAGTGACTGCTATTTGAAGAAGAACAATACCTATTAGGATAGCTAAGCCTATTGCTATTTTACCGATTAATGTTTGATAAAATGGTTTAACCGGTTCTTTTCCAACATCCTCATCTTCTTCATCTTCCCATCTATCTCTATAATCTTTGGTATCTTCAGCCATTAAAAGTCCTCCATTGGAAGATATTTATTATTAAAAACATATTGCTCTTTTCAAATGTTATTAAGGGAATTACTTTCTAAAAAGAGTCTTAATAAATTCAATAACATTTAATCAAATAGAGCCTTCATATTATACATTATAAAAAACATTTATGGAATAATTATATTATTATCAGATATTTCGACATATTCCTAATTATATTAACACTTAAATGTGATAGGATTCTCTAAAATGGTATTTATATTATGGAATTTGATATATTTAGTAAACCAAAGATTTTGGTGGTTATTACTTAACGTAAAATTCATAATTTTTATATGCCTTATCGAGTATTCTTAGATTAATAAAGAAAATTACACCATATTTATAAATTAATTATAATCAAAAAAAATGGAAAAATTTGATGTGTTATAATTTTCC
>CAYUUC010000180.1:0-7299 GCA_964447635.1 uncultured Spirochaetia bacterium | reverse complement strand
TGAGAGGATATTAGGAGGGTCTCTTTTAAAACCAGAAATTTCACAGAAGGAAATTTAGTGAGTCATATAGAATGTCAAAACCTTTAAAAATATTGATCTTAGAAGACAGCTTAGATGATACTTTATTACTGATTAGAGAATTAAAAAAGGGTGGATATGAGCCTGATTATAAAATGATAGAAACAGAAGAGGATATGAAAAAGTCATTATCAGAAGAAGACTGGGATTTAATATTATCCGATTATTATATGCCCAATTTTTCTGCTATGAAGGCTTTACAAATAATTAGTGAAGAAAAAATTGATTTACCTTTTATTATCGTCTCCGGAGCAATAGGAGAGGAAACGGCAGTTGAGGCTATGAAAGCGGGAGCTCAAGACTTTATAATGAAAGGAAGTTATAATAGATTAATACCTGCTATAGAGAGGGAACTTCAAGAATCAATACATAAGAGGCAGATTAAGGAAGCTCAAGAGACCATAAAAAAGGATGAAATAAGATTTAAAGCATTATATAAACTCAGTCAAATGGAAGAAACCTCAAAAATAGAAATGGCTTCTTATGTTATAAAAGTGGCTATAGAGATAACAAACAGTAAAATGGGGTATATCGGCTTCTTTAGCAAGGATAAGACTAAATTAATAATTAATAAACAGACATTGATTTGTGAGGGTTATAACTATAATTTTAATGATAATGATGAGATTATATTACCTATTGAAGATAATGTTTTATGGAAAGAATTGATTTTAAAGAAAGAGTATATTATAAAAAATGAAATAACTACATCTTATATAAAAAAGGTATATTTGTCGGATAATAGATATATATATCGTCTTATTGGTATACCAGTATTTAATATGAATGACCCAGTCTTATTGGCGGTGGTTGGTAATAAAAAGACTGAATATAATAAAAGAGATGTGGAGCAACTTCAGCTTTTACTAAAAGGTATGTATCAAAATATCCAAAAAAGGGATGCTGAAGAAAGGATTAAGAAATCTCTACAAGAAAAGAATATATTATTAAAGGAGATTCATCATAGAGTTAAAAACAATCTACAGATTATATCAAGCCTTTTGAATTTACAATCTAGAAGTATTGATAATGAGAAATATTTAAATATTTTTAAGGAAAGTCAAAATAGAATAAGAACCATGGCTTTGGTTCATGAAAAGTTATATCAATCTGATGATTTAGGTCATATCAATCTCCCAAATTACCTTTATAATGTAGCAATGAACTTATTCCATTCCTACAGGTCTAATTCGCGGGAGATAAATCTAAAGACTGATATCGAAGATATATCTATGGATATTGAATTAGCTATACCTTGTGGATTAATCGTAAATGAACTTATATCCAATTCCATCAAATATGCATTCCCAGAAGATAGGCATGGTAAGATTAATCTAGAAGTAAAGCTGATGAATGATGAATTTTATGAAATGGTTATAAAGGATGATGGGATTGGTATACCCGATAGTATAAGTTTTGAAAAGACTCCCTCACTGGGATTACAATTGGTTAGAGCTTTAGTTAACCAAATTAATGGGGAAATGTCATTATTTAAAAACAATGGTACAAAATTTGTAATTAAATTAAATAAACATATTTTAGATGATAAGGATATTAATAATGACTGATATTAAAATTATGATTGTTGAAGATGAAGCTATCGTAGCAGAAGACATAAAACATATGCTTAAGAGTATGGATTACCAAGTCCCCGCTGTGGTCTCTACAGCTAATGAGGCTATCCAAAAAGCAGAAGAGACCCGACCTAACCTGGTTTTAATGGATATAATGCTTAAAGGTAAATCTGATGGTATAGAAGCTGCCCAGGTAATTCATAAGAAATGGGGTACCCCGATTATATATCTCACTGCTTATGCTGATGAGCCAACTTTACAAAGAGCAAAACTGACACAACCTTACGGCTATATTATTAAACCATTCGAGAAAAAGGAACTAAAAACCAATATAGAAATAGCATTATATAAATACAATATGGAGAAGAAGCTAAAAGAGAGTGAGAAGAAATATAGAACACTATTCGAGGATAGCGGTGATGCGATGTTCATGAGTGATAAAGACGGTAATTTTATAGATATTAATCAATCTTCCATTGAGCTATTCGGCTATACAAAAGCAGAAATGCTAAATATGAATCTTTCTAATTTATACGAAGACCCTACTAATAAAGAGATTATAATGAATGAAATTGAAAAATATACTCAGATTAGAAATTATGAAATAGGGATGAAAAAGAAAAATGGTCAATTAATATCATGTTTAATGACTATTACATTAAACCATGGGAATAATCTGCAAAAAGAACCTAACCTACAAGGGATCATAAGAGATATTACCGAAAGAAAAATAAAGGAAAATGCACTTAAAAGGAAAGCAGAAAACCTGGATAAGCGATTTAAAGAGTTACAATGCCTATATTCTATATCAAATCTCGTGGAAACACCGGATATAGAATTGAAAGATATAATACAAGAGACCGTGTCATTGATACCAAAAGCTCTGAGCTATCCTAATATAGTTGGAGTTAAGTTAAACATAGATAAGGATATATATAAGACAGATAACTTTAAAGAGACGGAATGGAAAGAGGAAAGAGATATAAATGTCAGAGGGAATAAAATAGGTGACCTTAAGATTTCTTATATTGAAAATAGTTCTCTTGACAAAAATAAAATATTCTTAAAAGAAGAGAAAATACTATTTTCAGTAATAGCCGAAAGATTAGGTAAGATTATTGAACAGATTAAAATAGAAGAAGAACTCAAGGAAAGTTTAGAAAAACAAAGACGAGTTATGGAAGATGTAATCCAGGCAATGTCTAATACAACTGAACTTAGAGATGCATATACCGCAGGTCATCAGAAAAGAGTCAGTAGATTATCGGTAGCAATCGCTAAGAAAATGGATTTACCTATGGATGAAATAGAAGGGATAAGACTCGCTTCCATAATACATGATATAGGAAAGATAGCCGTTCCAGCGGAGATTTTGACGAAGCCAGGAAAGATAAGCAATATTGAATTTGAACTAATCAAGATACATCCTCAAATAGGATATGAAATCCTAAAGACTATCGAATTCCCCTGGCCTATAGCTGATATTGTCCTACAACACCATGAAAGGATAGATGGTTCTGGTTATCCACAGAATCTTTCCGGTAATAATATTCGAAGAGAAGCTCGAATATTAACTGTAGCTGATGTAATCGATGCTATGGCTTCTCATAGACCATATCGCCCGGCTTTGGGTATTGAAGAAGCTATTAATGAAATCAAGAAAAACCGCAATATATTTTATGATAAAGATGTTGTAGATGCATGCCTTGAATTATATGAAAAGCAAGAATATGATTTTGATGTTTATAAATAAATTTAAAATTATCCAAACTTCTATATATATACAAAAATAAAATTAACCAATAAACATATAAAATTGATTAAGACCTGATTTTAGTATGGTTAAATATTATCCGACATTATTTATTGGTTATCAAATCTGAAAATAACCAAAATGATGTTATTATTTTAATATATATTAGTGAATACGCATGGATATGTAATAAAATTAAAAAATAAGTGTTTAACAATTAGTTAAATATGAAAGTATTTATACTAATTAGTTAAAATTAGAAATTCTATTAAGTATCTTTTGCGGTAAATTATATAACTATTAAGGTTATTATATTTAACGAGGTTGATTTATGAAAAAGATAATCTTAGCCATAATTATTATTTTGATTACTGCTGTTACAGCATTTGCTGACTTAGTTGTACTGGAGAATGGGGATATTATAGTAGGTGATATAATATCAGAAACTGAAACCACAATTACCATCAGAACCTCATTCGGAGATATAACAGTTGATAAAGATATGGTAGTGGAGATAAGAAAGGAATCAGAATATGATACTGGTGAAATTGTAGAAATAATATTATATGACGGTTCGAGGATAAGAGGAACAATCATAGAAGATACCGCAGAAACATTGAAAATCCAAACAGAGTTGGGTCTTATCGATATACCCAAGGCTAATATAAGCAGTGTGGTCACTGGAGGGACAACCGAATCTGGTAGTGTAGATGATAAAACCGGTACCTCAGGATATGATGAAGAATATTATGAAAAACTTTTAGAATATAGAAAAAGAGCCATTTTTGTTGATATCTTTACCTATCAAAGGAATGATAAACAAGATTGGTTGATAAGGCAGGGTGGATTCATCCTATCAGAAATAGACTTCCTAAAAGAAGTAGATAGAACCCCTCTGGCTAATCAAATAGAAGAAGACATGAGGCAAAGGTCTATCTTTAAATGGGGTTCTGTAGTATCGGGTGCAGTTTTTGGAGTAGCTACTTTTATTGGAGTAAGTGGTTTGTTTAGTGAACCTACAGAAGGTCTAACTCCAGACCAGTCATGGACTTTGATTGGTGTAGGTGGCACTTTAACCATCGCTTCTGCTATAGCTTTTGTATTTACACTACCTAAAGACCATTATTTAAGCTTCACTGAAGCTAAGGCTTATGCTGAAGAATATAATTTGAAATTGAGACAGGAATTAGGTTTAACCATTCAGGATGTGAACCTTATTGGCGGTTCAAAAGGTAATAACGGGTTTATAGATGAAAACGGAGATTATATCGAATATAGGGATTTAGGTTTAGGATATGAAAATCCGATTAGTTTTATGGGTGGACTAGCTCCGTCAGGTATGGGTATAAACTTGTTCCTGTATATTAACTTTTAATCTTAGGGTAAAAATAGAATAAGAACTTTTCCTCTAAGATATTAAGGATTAAGCTATGAAAAAGAATATATATAAACTTACTTGGGTGCTTGTTACGATAGTAGCCATTTTCCTTTTTGGAAATAGTATCATTATAGCTGATGAATTTGATGAAGAAAGAAACCTGATTGATAGCGGAAGATTTGAAGAAGCACTACAGGAATTAAAAGAAGAGGAAGAAACATATAACTATCTAAGAACAAAAAACATTAACAATCTTAATCTTTATGTAGACTATTCAGAAAAGCTATCTATTGTACTTGAATTAATAGGTGATGTTTATGTAGAAATGAATGAGATTAAGCTGGCTATTAATTATTACAAAAAAGCCAAAATTCTTCATCAACTAATTGTATTTGAGATTGATAAAAATACAGAAAGCTCTGATGAATACCAAGAACAAAAAGGCTTTTCAGGTGATGAACAAATAAGAATTCAGAAAAAAATCGACGCATTGTTAAATAAAACAACTGATGCCGAAGATGTAGGCACAGACATAGAAGAGGAAGACCTGTCCGGCGGTATAGAGCAATTGGAACCGATAGAAGAGGAGGATACTACTGATGAAGAACCAGCAGATGATATTATAGATGATGATACAGAAGATGAGGAACCGGAAGACATTATTATAGATGATGAAGATACAAACGAAGAAGGCGAAGTAATCGGACAACTAGTCGATACTATACCTCTAGACCTGGATGAGATAGGATTAGTTACTAGTTTAAGCAGACTTGAGTTTAAAAATGAGAAGGTAACTCAACCGATAGAAATACCTTTATCTGAATTACTCAATATAAGTTATGAGGAATTTTATAATTTATATTTATATCTAGAATACTATGATGCTAACGGATTTCAAATTGATGGACCACAAGGTCTTAATAATGAACTTGATGCTGGGATTTATGCTTCATTACCTGATTGGAAAGTATATAAGTCAAATGAAGATGTAGAGGATTTCAATCTAATTTTGAATACAGATTTTATTTCTGTTTTAGATAATACAGATGAATATCGAGCTGATTATGTTACTGCTACATATAGAGTAGAAATGATGGATGAAAATTCCGATATAGAACTGGAAAGGAAGTTTATATTCTACGATGATATAAATATTGAAGAAGATGATACCACTGATGAAGAAGATATCGTGGATGAAGAAGATGATACCACTGATGAAGAAGATATCGTGGATGAAGATGATGATACTACTGATGAAGAAGATATCGTGGATGAAGATGATGATGTTGACATTACGATAGATGATGAAGATGAAGACTATATTAAGGCTATAGTAACATTAAAGAGTGGTGGCAGACTTACTGTAGACATGATTAAATACATTAATGGTATTTATAGGGTAAGATATTTCGGGAGTGAGTTTACCATAAAAGAAAATGATATAACAGATATATACTTTAATGTAAATATAGGAGATGAAGTGAGGGTTTATCTAGAAAATGGTGCCAGAATTAAAGGAACTATAACTGGAAAAACCACAACAAGCATAACTTTAGATGCATATGATGGTGAATTAAATATAAAATTCACTCTTATAAAATTCATGGAATATATTTAGAAGAGTTATTTAATCTTTTCTGCTTTGTTTTTATAAATTTCTAACCATTCAGCAATTTCTTCATCACCAGGTTTTAATAATAAGGCAATTTTCTGAATTTCATATGCCTTATCATAGTTTTGCTTTTTATAGTATAAAGAAGAGAGATAAACCATTATACCTGGATTCTTAAAATTAGAAAGATTAGCCGCTTTAGTAGCATATTTAATAGCTTTATCGACACTACCAAAATCATTGTCCTTATTATCCCCATAGAGAATAGCCAGATTAAAATATGCTGTGATAGGACTTTCTTCATATAAAAATGCTGTTTGAAATGTCTTCTCTGCTTCTTTAAGCATGGACAGGCCATAGTAACATTTTCCTAGGCTTAAATATGCTTCATATATATAATCATTAATAGAAAAAAGTTTGATAGCAATTTTATAATCTTTTATTGCTTTGTTATAATCACCCATCCGTTTATATGCTTCTGCTCTGGTAAAGTAAGAATGGGGGAGAGTATTATCTATAGATATAGACCGAGAGGAGTCAATGATGCATTTATCCAGTAAATCCACTTCGAGAAATATATTAGCTCTATTATAAAGATAAGTAGGATTATATGGGTCAAGTTTTATGGCTTCTGATAAGTCTTCTATTGCTCTTTTCGGGAACCCAAGATTGTAGAAAGACACAGCTCTTTCAGCATATGCTTTATCAAAATTTGGTTTTATATTTAAACATACAGATAGGTCTTTTATGGATTTGTCCCATTTTTCTTCCACTTTATACGCTAATCCTCTATAGAAGAAAGCTTGGGATAGTTTGTTCCTCTTTTCTGTTATTTCTTTCTCATTCTTTCTTTATTTGTTTATTTATTATATCTACTTGCAGGTCAACCCATAAGCAAACATGC
>CAYUUC010000179.1:0-7320 GCA_964447635.1 uncultured Spirochaetia bacterium | reverse complement strand
ACTCATTCAGATAAGAAATCACATAAGCAAAAAATGTACCGCTCAGTTATGGTAATATATATTTACATAAAATTTCTATTTAAATAAGTATTTACATAGATTTTTATGAATACATCTAAAATTAGGAACCGTAAATTATGAAAAAAAAATTTATCGATTTTGTCGTGAAAGCTATTATTGATCATCCAAAGATAATTAGTATTATTGCTGTTATTCTGGGATTATTGTCTATCTTATCTATGTTGTTTTTTATGGAACTAGACCTCTCTGTAAATTCACTTGCAGGAGACCGTATTGAAGAAGTTAACGAATTTAAAGAACTTATCAGCCAGTTTAACGTCTCAGGTATGATTAATATGGTCGCACAACCAACCCAAGATAAAGAACAGCAGGTTATTGATAATAGAAAGAAAATCAACCAAATCATTTACCAAAAATTAAATGAAAAACATAAAATCAAATTAATTGAAGAATTTCAAAAATATTACATGCCCAAAGATAAACCTGTAAGAGAAAATCTAAGAATGCTTAACGATAGTCAAACCAATAAAGTAGCTATCGATATACTACAGATAATCCAACCACAATTAAGAAACAGTATCATCAATAACCTTAACCAAGTAGAAGAAGATAAAAAGCAAGCTCTGATTGATAATCTAAATAAAAACGAGACACATACCCTTGAAATTATTGTTTCCGCTTTTAAAAAAGAATCCATCATTAAAATTATCTCAGTAGTAGAAAACTTAACCGGAGAAGAAAGAAAGAAAGTCCTTAAATCTATCCTGGAAAAAACAGATATTAAAGATAAGATTAAATTCATCAAAAATCTCGATTCTTTTGTTGATAAAGAAGCTTTGATTAATGAAGTTACCGAATTAGAAAACCAAATAAATAGCATAATCAATAACTTTATAACCAATGCTGAAGAATTCGCCGTAGACCTCGAAAAAAAACTCCTCTCCGATAATCCCGCATCTAGAAGTAAAAAAGGCGAGACTATGGATGATATTGTTCGAGGGGTTATGTATTCCTCTGATTTTAGCCTTTCTCCAGATAGGTTAATGTATCTAATATTAATACTACCAGAGAACGATGTCAGTGATGTAGCCGATTCCAAAATCTTCGCCGGAAGTGTGGACAGCGAATTAGTAAACCTCAAGAATAAATATCAAGATGAACTTAGGATAAGGCGGACCGGATACGCTGTAATAGCACTGGAAGAAGAAAAGGTAATGGTGGATGGATTCTGGCTTATGCTTTTTATTACCATAGGGATGATATTACTCATCTCCTTTATAGGTCTTAGAAGACTGGTTTATCCTGTCCTTTCATTTATACCTTTATCTGTCGGTGTATTGATCATGTTCGGTATTTATTGCTTTTTCATACAAACTATCAACACAATCACCCTAATCACTCCGATGATGCTCTTTGGTATGGGTATAGATTATTCTCTACACTTCGGCTCTAGATACGGCGAGGTGCGGTCAGAAATAGGTGAGAATGCTTCCCAGAAAGACGTATTAGCCGGGACTTTTGATAGTATCGGTATGGGGCTTTTTGTGGGAATGATTACTACGGTGTTAGCACTGATGTCTCTCATCACAGCAAGCATTGGCGGATTCATACAACTAGCTGTTATGGCTTCGGTGGGGGTATTAAGTTCCTTCTTATCTATGGTATTCCTACTACCCATCATAGTACTATGGAGAGAAAGAAAATACCAGAAAACTCACGCCAATTTCCTAAGCAGTAAGAAGTTTGTGGGACTAGGTAAGTTTATAAGGTCATGGGGAGGAACGCTCGGAGCCATTATCATGATACTAATCGCACTATCCGGAATCTACTTTATACCAAAACTACAAGTAGAAGTTGAGAAAGACAACATGAAACCTAAATCAATGGAATCTGTCCAGGTTAGTAAGGAACTCAGTGAAAGATTTGATTATTCATATACACAAACTTTCTTTGTGGTTAAAGGATATGATAAGCTTATAGACTTCTTAAGAGAATTAGAAAAGAAAAAAGGATCAGAATATGATTTTATTATAGACCTGTTAGAAGAAGTAAAAATAGTCTTAAAAAAAGAAATAAAGAACGAGAAAGATGATAATCAACAAAATAACCCTCTATACTATTTTATAGAAGTAACAGAAGATGATATCGATATTCTTATTAATAAATTAAAAGAAGAGAAAAAAAAGCTTGGAGGAGAGGATAAATATGATACTATAAATACAAAACGCATTGTGGAAGCAAGAAGAGCTGTTAGAACATTCGAAAAATATGGATGGGAAAAGGGAAACCTAAAAACACTCCCCGAAGTCAAAGAGAAGTTTGCCAATAAAACCAATTTCTTAGGTGAATCTAACGAAAAATTAGCCGAGTTTTATCAATTCATTATATTGAATTATGTTGATTGGGAAACAAATGAATACCTGGTTTCAGTACCACCAGAAGGTTATGTATGGAGCCGACATTCCCTAAAACCACATGTAAACGAGCTGAATAAGATAGAAGATAATACAGGTGAAAATGGAACCGGGCTTATTAAGGTATGGTGGTTCCTTTTTTCTAATATGATGAAGGATTTGTTCCGCTCCTCAATTTTCACATTTGGTATCGTAATATTGGTTCTGGCGTTGACTACCCGCAGTCTAAAGGGAACTGTGATTTGTTCTATAAGCCTATTCATGACCTTATTTTCTACATTATCCATCATGTCTATGTTTGGTGTTAAGCTGAGTTTCTTCAACATCCCAGCATTACCTCTCATACTCGGTTTAGGGATTGATTATACCGTTCATATATATTATAGAATGATGGAATCCGGCAAAAGTATTATAAAGGTTATATCATCTACGGGAAAAGCAGTACTATTGACTACTCTGACCACACTAGCAGCATTTGGTACAATGGCGTTTGCTGCTCATCCTGGTCTACAGATACTGGGTAGAGTGACATCTTTAGGATTAATCATAGCTTTCCTATCTAGCATCTTTGTGGTGCCAACACTGGTTAAATTGTTTTATCGTAAAGAACTTAATGGGTTAAGTTAGAAATAGTACTTACAGCTTACACCCAAACCACCATAATTACTACTCAACCATATAGTAAATGTCTCTTGACGGTCTCCTGACGGAGCTCCCCCCTTAAAAAGATACTCCACCGTAGCTATAGCAAAATCATACCAGAAGTGTAAAGCGGTGGAAAGGGGCAAACCTCCTATATCATAAGCATTATCTAATAGTATCGTTGCTATACCACGCAACACAAAATTGAAACCTATATTGAATATAGGAACACCAGCGACTAACTCCTGGGGGACATGGACCAACGGAAAGAAAACAAAATCTATGATTTTTGCCGGCAATGGACCAAAGTTGAGTTTCAGCTCTTCGTAGATAACACCTCTGTATAATGCTTCCTCTCCCACAGCAACCATACTATAGTTTACAACATTGATTAAAGTCTTAACTGCCATACCGGCAACTGGATACATAGCTATGTTATCGATATAACCCCTATTCGTCCGCCATAAGGCATTCTCACGCGGCATGATAAGTGCATAGAATCCGCCTATAACCAGCGGTGGTATCCATACGATAGGTTTTAGGAAGTTATCGGGAACGAAAGCAGCATAGGATAACTCACCAAATGAGTATGTTTCCCAGTCCTCCGGATAGAATGGGTCTAATACTCTGCTTCGACTCTCCTTATATATCTCATAGGTAGGATACATTGCTCCAATCTTATAGAAAGCTTGTGATAGAAGTTCATTAAGAGTATTACTTTGTAGATATGTATTGTTCAAAAGTATAAAGATAAAGCTACTTACCTCAATCCCGGAAAAAATAAGACCTTTCGGAATATCAAAAAAGTAAAGGGGGATATGTTCTAAAGATAACAATAGATATTGAACCAAAACAGCTAAACTCGATATATAGCTGTCACCATAAAAAAGTGGGGCTAAACTCAGCACTGTTGAGATAAGGTTTAATCCTGTGGATATACCGGTATATAGATAAACATCGTTTCTGGTCAATATGTCTGAGGGAGGAAATTGAATCCCTACTCCAAAGTCGAAAGTGTTATACGGAACATAACTAAGGTTAATAGTAAAACCAGTATTTAATCCGAAGTTATCAACATCGGAAAATTGGTTCTGAGCAATAACATCGGAAGGTATAAACAGAATCATAAATAAAACAATAAACATCGATATAATCAAATATCTTACTTTCATAAGACTATCCTATATTGAGATTGATGCTTATATAATAATCCAATTATAAACATTAATCAAGAGGGATATCAGCAGGATGTTTGATTTTTGTGTATATTATAAGACGTCTTTTTTGGGGTGTGCCTTTTATGGTGTATTTGATATCCTCGGTATATTCGAAGAACTTTGACATCTTCCGGTTTGCCTCTTCTACCTCCGGTTGTGCCGATGGTCCTTTCATGAATATAGCTTTGCCACCTAACTCGAGGAAGCTAAGAGACCTTTTGAGTGTTTTGAGAATGGATTCTACCGCCCTTGTAATGACACCTCCCATCCTATGCGGGAAATTCCCGAATACCTTATGCTCGTAAACCTCTATGCCTTTCAGTTCCAGCTTCTCGATGGCTTCCCTCATGAACTTACATCGCTTCCATCTCGGTTCACCCAGTATGATATGAGTCTTAGGTGATACAATCTTAAGCGGTATCCCAGGCAGACCGGCACCTGTTCCGATATCAAGTAGGCTTTCCGGAAGCTTAACCAGAGATGGTATGATGGTAGAATCGACATAATGCTTTATGACATAATCCTCAAAGCGTCTTATCCTGGTAAGGTCAAGCTCATCATTCCTCACCCGTAGTAGCTTATGGAATTGCCAGAGCTTGTCATATTCTTCCCAGGATAAGCTCATCCCGCTACTCTCAAAAAGACGTATCATATATACTTTGGTCGGTTTTGGAGAACGCTTTCTCTTTCGGTTATGCTTATTGACGGGTTTGTGGTGTTTAGGTTTGCCTTTGTCTTTCTTTCCTCTCATTTCATGCTATCCTATTAGTATTGGTTGGTTATACACAGAATGTTAATAAATTATTTAAGATAGAGTAAATTTAGAGAAAGTAAAAAGTTTATTAGAAAAAAAAGATAGTGACAGTGTATGTTTTATTAATAAGGTTTTGAATAGATTAGGTAATAAATCAGCAAGTTATCTTTCAGAACTATCTCATAAGATTGAACCATGGAAATCAGCAAAAACAGGTGAGGAATTAAGACCTGAAAAATCTATAGAAATAGAAGAGATTATCGAACAAGAGAATAAAATAAAACAGATAATGGGATACTGATGCTACTTTTCCCCTTCCTTATCAATCTTCAGTAATAAATATAAGACAAACTGACACATTGGAGCAAAACCATAATGAAAAGATATACGATTATCTTTATACTGATTATAGTATTTATCCTGTCATCATGTAGTATCCCCAGGATAGAATTAACCATAGCAGAAGGAAACGACTGGACACTACCAGAAAGTACGACTCGAAAAGAATATGGAGGACTAGCTTACCAGCAATACCTGCTAGATGAAGCGATGGCAGACGATAGGATCAGCTTGTATCTTGCTACAACATCCTGGAATGACCTAAATCCAGCTGACGATGTGTATGACTTTAGTCCTATCGATGACTTTATCACCGAAGCATCAGAGCATAACCTTAAAGGGATTGTGATGAGGATGAAAGCATCGGTTATACAGAGGGATGCACCATGGGATGATGGTCCTGTTCAGTTTATACCTCAATGGGTATTGGATAAGCACAACCCTAACACCTTCCAGATGAGCGATACGATACTGGAAGTAGTAGCTCCATGGGATAGCGGGGTTCAAATGGAATACCATGAGTTCATTCAGGCTTTCGCTGATGCAGGTTACTTCTCCAACGATATGATACATGGTATCTATCTACATGGTATCTCATCTTCGTTTGGAGAGGAGTTCTGGTGTGAACCGGATTACATGGATGATGCTGAAACAGCAGGGATGACCGACCAGGTCCTATATAATACATTCAAACAGCGTATAGACTGGTGGGTAGAGGAAGCAGGGGAAGATTATACCGGTAAGATAGCATGGATTGGTGTGGGATGGTTTCCGGATTATGAGATTGTCGATGGACTGGATGGTTATGCTGTAAGTCAAGGACTCGGTGTTAGACATGGCGGATTCGACGTTAGCCATTATACTCATTATCCTGATGCATGGGGGCAATACTGGGAAGATGATTATGCTATGACGGATTGGGATTATGTATTACGCAAGGAACAACGCATCATAGCTGATGAGTTGGAGTATCACGGAGCGTTGACCATAACCGACATCATCGATGATGAGTATCCCGATTACACACCTGAGATTAACTTCTCACCGATGAGTGCTTTGTACCGTGCATCGGTCTTTGGAATGAACATCATCTGGACAGCTAAGGACATTGTAGATAAGATACCCGATATGTATCAATGGTACTCATACACAGCAGGTAAACTCCCCGATGATAGCCCCGACGCTTCTATCTGGCTGAAAGAAGGTTATGTTAGGTGGAAAAGCAGTCCGGATTCCGGTTGGGATACATCAAAACCATGGAAGAACTTCGAGCGGTTCATCTATCAGAGGGATTATCCATCATATCAGACCAGACCTGTTTTAAAAATATATCGTGAATCTTATTTCTCTGACCCATCTAATCTCATAGATAATGGAAAGATGTATGAATACACGGCAAGAGCAACTGATACCGAAAATGGACAGGACGGAATGCTGTTTTTGATGCATGAAGAGTTCTTAAAGAAAATGGATAATGACTTCGAGGTTAAGATTACTTACTTCGATGCAGGTGAGAACAACTGGAACATAGATTTTTCAACCAATAAGGGAGTTTTATCATCAGAACAGATTGAACAGTTAGGCGATGGTAAATGGAAAACAGCAAGCATCTCTATAAAAGGAGCACATCTCTCAGATGAATTAGACCACAATGCGAGTATAAAGATAAATCTGATTAGTGGTGCGGATTTGGTGGTTAGATATGTTAGAGTGATTGATAGCTGTAATGTTAAGGTTAAGCATGGTGATTAGTCTATTAGGTTTTTCATACTCATCATTTGTACTCATGCCTATCCCAGCATTATTAATGGAGCTTTAAACATAATTAGTAAAAGTAATCCTCAATTTTCTGTAAACAGTTTTGAGAGGATAGAGGGCGTTGCAGTAAGTCCACAAAGGATTAATCCTTTGAAATGATTAGTAATAGGATATT
>CAYUUC010000178.1:0-7352 GCA_964447635.1 uncultured Spirochaetia bacterium | reverse complement strand
TAGGAAGTATTTTTTATAGAAAGATATTGAGAGGAATCACATCAACAAATATAGATTCAAAAATAATTTTTGCTTGATTTCATTATATTTAAAGTTATTCTTATAAAATAAAGGTTGCTCCTCATTGTTATGAAAAATTTAAACGGAGAATCACCCCTAACCCACTTATTGAAGGGTGGGAATATGAATGAAATCCAACCCCCCTTAAACTGCGTCTAAGCAGAAGAGGAGAGGATTTAGGCGGATTATTCTTCAGTTTCAATAATTTTTGCGGAACAATCTAAAATAAAGGATTGGTATAAATTATGAAAAAAATAACCAACAAAATAATCATTAGTATTATATTAATGGTGATTCTTTATGGTTGCGGGATTGAATCTTTAAAACCAATAGAGGGAAAATCCTTAAGAGAAATCGTTAAGGAAGGATATAAAGATAATACTATATTTATAGGTGGAACGACAGGTTCATGGTCTTTCGAAGAAATACAAGGGGAATTACTTGATAGGGAATTTAGTTATGTTACACCAGAAAATGACTATAAGCACAGTAAAATCCGTCCTAATAATCAAACATGGGTGTGGGAACAGGCGGACGCTTGGGAACAACATATAATCAATAATGAGCAGGTATTGCGTATGCATTGTCCCATCGGTCCACAATGTTCTGAGTGGGCTAAAGAAGACAATCGGAGTGCCATAGAATTAGAGCAGGAATTGAAACTATTTTTAGAAACAATTAGTAAGCGATATAACAATAAACAAGGATATATCTATATGGATGTTGTTAACGAGACGGTGATTGATGGTTCCTGGCATGAAAATAAAGAAGGGACAGACTTATGGGAATGTCCTTGGTTTAAAATTGGCCAGGATAATGATGCAAATTCAACCCCCTTATATATAAAATTAGCATTCCAAACAGTTAAAGAATATGCACCTGATATAAAATTTATATATAACCACCATGAACCACCATCTAATACAGCATCATGGAATTTGATTAAATCTACTATTCAATATTTACAAGATATGGATTTGAGAGTCGATGGTATAGGATGGCAAGCACATGTCGAAGTCGGAGTTGAATTGAATAATGATAATATACAAAAATTCGAAGAATTAATTAACTGGGCACATAGCAATAATCTTGAGTTTCATATTACAGAAGCAAGTGTATGGCTTAAAGATGGTCACAGCGAGTCACAATTAAATGCTCAAGCGGACACTTATAGCACAATTTTGAGAATATTACTAGAGAATCGTCTTAATGGTATTATAGCTTGGAATACTTGGCATGTTTCAGATGCCCATGGTTGGCACACTGAATGGTACCCTTCGTTATTTGATAAGAATTATGAACCCAAACCTGCTTATTTCTCTGTAAGGGATGTACTTTTGGAAAACAGCGATTTTAACTTAGATTAAAATAGATACCGCTAAAATATAAAACCCATTATGATTCTTCACTATATGGTATTACCTCTTTTGACTCAGTAGATAGTGTTTTTTCATCATTTTGAGTTGTAAAGTATGATATTAAATCTTTTAATTTCTTGACTTGGGCTAATAGTTCCTCGCTGGATGCGGCATTCTCTTCTGAATTAGCACTATTTGTTTGTACTATTTCTTCAACCTGGTTTAATGCGGTACTAATTTGTTCAATGCCTTTTGCCTGTTCTTGACTTGATTCTGAGACTTCTGTTGATATAGAAGTAACCTCATTGGCACTCTTAGTTATTTCATCAAGTTTTTCAGAAGTAATATTAACCAGACTAACCCCGTTTTTTATATTCCTAATAGCAGATTCAACATTCTTGGTGGTTTCCTTAACAGATTCCGCACTCTTCCCTGCCAAATTTCTAACTGAATTGGCTACAACAGCGAATCCCCTCCCATATTTTCCTACTCTTGCCGCTTCTATATCGGCATTTAGCGCTAATAGATTGGTTTGGAATGCTATATCATCGATGGTTTTGACTATATTTTTGATATCCTCAGCAGACTTATTTATCTCATCCATAGCATTAACAAGTTCCTTCATCCTATTATTACCTTCAGTAGCATTCTTAAGTGTATCATCGGCTAATTGATTAACCTTTACCGAACCTTCAGTATTTGATTGTACTTGTGATGTTATTTCACTAATAGAAGCACTAACCTCTTCTAGGGATGAAGCTTGGTTGCTTGCTCCTTCAGATAATGATTGGGTCGATTCTGAAATCTGCTTAGCACCGGAATTAACCTGGTCAATAGCAAGGTCAATCTGTTCAACGATGGAGTTTAATGTTTCTACCATATTTACCATTGACTTCCCTACTTCATCTTCTTCAGAAGCTAATTTTACATCTATTGTAAGATTCCCGTCTGCTATTTGAGACATCGCTATATTCCTATCATTAAGGAAATCTATTAGTTTATTCATCGAACGGATAAGATTGCCAATCTCATCTTTAGATTTAATATCTACTCTTTCTTGCACAAGTATCCCATCTGAAGTCTTCTCTACAATCTCATTAGCTTTCTTTATTGGTTTTATTATCCTACGAACTATAATTAAAATCACAATTGCAACAACTATTAATATCCCTATACCAATCAAAATTTGGATAATAGTATCTTTCCTCAATCGGTTATCTAAACTGTCATTGAAAGATTCTACTTCTGATAATACCACATCAAGAGGCACATCTATCACCACAGACCAAGGCATATTAGTATATCCTATCTCTATAGGTGTTTGAACGGTAATTAGATTCGATTCTCTATCGAATTCAACCATGGCTTCACCATTTTTTATGTTTTCCATCAATTCTTCATGATGTTCGTCTAAATGGTCTATATCCAATTCTATCGCTTCGACGGTTTTTCCTATTAATTCAGTATTACCGCTATAAGCAGAAATCAATCCAATATTACTTAGAATATATATAGAACCAGCACCATCATATAGGTTTTTGTTTTTTGTGTTCACCAAATCCTGTAAGAAATTAAGAGAAATATCTACACCAGCTATCCCTTTAAACTTTTCGTCTATTAAAACTGGAACAACCAACGAAGTTAATAATATAGACTCTCCTTGTACTACATAAGAATAGGGGTCGGTTATCACCTCGTTTTTGGTTTCCCGTGGTAGTAAATAGTATTCACCAGCTCTAATACCGTTTTCATCTTTTGTGTCATCTTCATATCCAACCAAAGGCTCTAAAGCTATATTATTATTAGTATCTTTATTCCAGTAAGGAATAAATCTTCCTGTTTTATCATGACCCCTGGTGTTTTCATATTGATCATCCATCTCATCGAAAGCATCCGGCTCCCAGCATGTATAAGTTCCAAGGAAAGATTGATTTTCTATTAAAATCTTCTTTAGAATTGTATTAACTTCGTTTCGGGTGAAATTTACTTCATTATTTGTTGATAATACCTGTGCTAATGTACGGGCAGAATCTAATGCTACTTCTATTTCTGCTTTTATTTCACCTGCTTCTGCTTCTGCAACTGCTTCTAATCTATCTTTAACATCTTCTTCTATAATTGTGTTAAATTCATCGATAACGTAATTCTGTTTATCAACAGAAGATAAAATAGAGAAGGTCAACAAAAAAGCTATTATTGCAATTATACTTATTATAACCGGAATTAATATTTTTGTTTGAACGGATCTTAACATAATAACTCTCCATAGCTAACATATAAAATGAATAAGCAGAATATATTTTTATATATAAAATTATAAATATATAAATCTTTTATTACTCTTTATATACTAAGATTTTTTAAAATTGTTGCAAATTTAATAAAATCTAATTAAATAATCAACTGATAATTAGATAAGTAATGAAATCATTGATGAGCTATTTAGATGAGTATTTGTGATGTTGTGCTTAGAAAGCTCTTTGAGTGGAATAGAATTTAAAATTGTCTTGATATCATAGTGAACTAACCCGCCACCTATAGAGACGGGTTGAACGAACAAAAGTTCGTCAGGGCTTCCTGTTTCATAGTATGTTATCTATTCTCAAAACATAGTGTATTGAGAACCCGAAAAAGCATACTCCACAGGCGTTATTTTATACTGTTCGGGCTGAACCGTCCCTACATTTTGTAGTAATCATCACGATTATCTAGTATCGAGTAACAGATACTCTGGGTTAGATACCAAAAGGTTTAAGATACTCAATATGATTACTTTTCAAAATATTTTATAGCTTGGTTATCACTATTAAAAAATTAAATCGCATCCATCTCTCGACTTTAGAAGTCGGAGTTTTCTGCGATAGGGGAGAGAAGAATCTTAACCAAACATCAATTTCCAACCTTAACTAATAACCCAACCACCTCAATGTGAAAAGTATAAGGGAACATGTCCACCGGCTGAACCTCTATCAATTCATACCCATTATCCGTTAATAGACGGCAATCCCGGGAGAATGTAGCCGGGTCACAGCTTACATATACGATTTTCCCAGGATTTATCCTGACCATATCACTTATAACATCACGCGAACAGCCCGACCTCGGAGGGTCAACCACTATAACATCCGCTTCCCCTACCTTAGTCAAGCCTTTATGAGCTGTGCTTGCGATGAAGTCAACATTCCGAACATTATTAGCTTCAGCAGAGTATTTGGCATCCTGTACTGATTTACGATTTACTTCGATTCCAGCCACCTTTTCAGCCCTTTCAGCGAGGGGAAGGCTGATTAAGCCCACTCCGCAGTATAAATCCACAATAGTGGAATGACCTGTTCCGACATAGTTCAGTATCGCATTGAGCCAATTCTTAATCTGATAACGGTTTACCTGAAAGAAGTTGTGATAGCCTATTCTATATTCATATTCTCCTACCTTATCATAGATGTAATCCGGTGCTTCTATCCCTTCTATTCCGTTAACATACACCTCATCTTTATGATTCTGTCTAATTCTGAAGTTTTGATGAGGAATGATTTGGTCCTTGTGGTTCTCATTCAAATCGAGGATGAAGTCGTTCATCTCTTCTGGTATGATATGGCAACCATCATCAGGTAGTGGTGCAACCATGATTTTCTCTGGTTTGAAGAAACCAAGGTCTCTCTTGATGCTGGACTTAATCTGTATATGGTTACGATACCTACCTCTTTTAGGGGATGGGATTGGTTCATGTATCCTCGGTGTAAGGTGGGCGATGACTCTTAATGCGTTCTCTACCGACTTCCTCTTGGTCTCCAGCTCCATCTCATAGCTTATATGCTGAAACCAGCACCCTCCGCATTGAGTGAATATCTTACAAACAGGCTCTATCCGGTGGGGGGCTTCCTTTACTATCCTCAACGCTTCAGCCATCATGTATTTGGAGCGTATCTTTTTTATTCTTATCTCGGCAATGTCTCCTGGTGTGACATAGGGGATGAAAGTGACCTTACCGTCGATTCGGGTTACAGATAAACCTTTTGAGGCATAATCCATGATTTCGACGATAAAGGTCTTCTCTTTCAACTCATCATTACTTATATCATCAATGGAAATACCGTCTAGTTGCTCTTCCATAGGAGGTATACTATTATCCATAATCTAATCCAGCCTTATCTTGGTGTGCTATAAAATGAAACTATGATATTATATATCCTATTGACCGGACTTTTCCTTAATAAGGTTTATAGCATATTCTCTAACTGTATCCACGCCTTTTGCTATATCCTCTTTGCTATGCCATACTTTGGTCTCTAGGAAGTCTGAACGTCTGAGCAGAAGTTCGAACTCTTCTTTCTCCACACTCTCTTCATCGTAATAGGCACCAGCATTAAGCGGTATGTATCTACTTATCGTATCATCGCCAAACTTGTAGGTCTCACCTGCTACTCCAGTGAATGAGCCATTGTTATCCCATCCTATGATGGTAAAGTCGGGGAACTTAGCTAGAGTAGCCACGAGGAAGTCGCATGCCGAGATACAATCCGGACCGGTTAGTACCACGATAGGCTTATCATAATCGGTGTCAGGGTCTTCACCCTTGAATACAGACCTTTGGCTGACTATCTCTTCCAAAGCAAGTATATCTGGGTCATTCTCATCACGTTTTACTCTGGCAAATAAGTCAAAGTCTTCCGGGTTCTCTACCAGCTTACCTAAGCCCTTGTATAGAGGGTCGGCTTTCCCGCCGGTATTGTATCTTAAGTCGATGATTAAGCCGTCGGTCTCTAATAAGTCCATTATGGCGAGATTGAACTCTCCGGAGAACTCAGTTTTATAAGGGTCCCAGAATGAGGGGTCTTCAAACTCATCAAAGCCGGCAGGGCAACCTGTTAGATACATATAACCGATATTGGTCTCGCTAATCACGCCTGTAGTCAATACATCCTTGAAGCTCCTGTATGCACTAATCTTGGGTGAGTTAACTCCGGGAGCTTTTCCAATATAGTCTACGCAAGGGTTATACTCTGTCCAGTTAAATGGTAGATGAACTATGTCCATCGTTTCAACCACGCCTGTATCATATCTAAGGATGTTAATCTTCTCGAAGAGGTTGACATTTGTCATACCGCTTCTAAGGAGGTTAAACCGTCTTGCGCCTTTAGAAGAGGCGGGAGAACCGTTAATCGGGATGCCAGACTCCAGTAGTCTTGGGTACCACTCACTCCATGGTACACCATTAAAGCCGACTATCTCATCACCAGGTTTAAGCTGGTATGGATTTACTTCATCATCGATAACATAGGTTACGACGAGTTCTTCTTCAGGCGTTACAGTATAACATGCTCCGATTCTGCTAACCACATCTGTATTGAACATAGGTACATGAGGTCTATATGGTGTAGTTCTTCGACCACCGCTTAGTCTACCGGTGGTTATATTGGCATGACCTTCTTCCAGCACGAAAGCCATGAATGTAGCAAACCGGGCAAAATCGCCATAGTTGTCTACATACTGTATCTCCTCGTAAACCATATCTCCATATTCATCCCAATCTATACCATCAGGATTGTCTTCAGTCTTGAGTATGCCTTCAAATCCAGCGAAGTTGGTTCTAATAAAGCTCCATATATCCTGGAACAACACGGGCAATGTATCGGGGTCTGCCGGTAATTCTCCCCAGAAAATCTTATTGGTAGCTTCGAGGTTGGCTATCTTCGCTTCTATCATTGCTTCTTTCTCAGCCTCATCGGTAATCATCCCATCTGGTACTGGATATTCAAATGGGACGAACTCTCCCGTTATGTATGCAGGTCCACCTCCGGTACACATAATTAAACCTGTTATAAAAACAATAGAAAATAAACCGATAAATATTATGTTTCCTCTTTTCATTATTTCAAGTCTCCTTAAACTTAGTTTATACTAATAATGTAAAAAAATAATATGGATGGTTAG
>CAYUUC010000177.1:0-7369 GCA_964447635.1 uncultured Spirochaetia bacterium | reverse complement strand
GTTGTTTTAGGTTATTCCCCTCCCAATATAATTTAGGCAGCTTCCTCTTTTTTTTGAAATCATGAAATTTAACTTCTACGATTTCAGGATTCGGATGAAATCAAATTTTTTTTAGGAATTTTTGATATTAGATTCTATTAATTTTTTCTAATATTCTATTTAAGCCTTTCCTATGTTAATATCTAACATGTAATAAATTTATAAAGATGAATTGAATAAGTTTTTCAATTTACTATAAGCATTTTTTTTAATTTATCAGCCAATATTCAATTTTATAATATGCGTGTTATATATTAAAATATAGTGTTTATATAATAAAATACTAATATCACAGAGCTAAAGGTGTAAACATGATTAGAAAAAAAATTATATTTTTACTGGTTTTATCTTCATTATTCTTCATACTTTTTTGCAATATTGACGATTATGAGGAAACGAAAAACAATGAAATCATAATATCAGATTATGTCCAGAATAACTATAACGAAATCCCTTCATCAGTAACATCTGAAATAAACATCATTATATATAACGATTCTGGGGAAGAAGTAGCAACCATAAACGGTGATAGCGCTGAATTTATCGAAGATGACGCCATAATTCAAAATATGCAAGTCATATTCCAGTCTGAAGGTGAAAATGGCAAAGAGTTTTCCAACCTATTATCGGATTATGGAAAAATCAATCTCGGTAAAAAAATCGAAGCATGGGGAAATGTTATCATGATTAAAGAAGACGAGTATAGACTGGAAACCGAGAAAATAATCTGGGAAAAGAACGAAAAAAGTAATAAATCCACCGAAGATTCTACCGATGGTACGCTAAGAACCGCTGATGGTGAACTTGTAATCATATATTATGCCGATGGAACAGTTATAAAAGGGAAAAATGGTTACTGGGAGCAGGGCGGTAACAAAATCACGCTAGAGGAAACATACACCCATTCAGACCGAACCACCGCCGGCAATGATGACTTCTTATCCACCGGAACAAGCACCGCTACATCCAGCACAAGCTCCGGTAAAACCGATGAGAAGGTCTCCAGTTCAACTAACTCCAATACCGCCAAAACCACCAATAACTCCATCACAAGCACTACAAACTCGAAGAATACCGAAGGGAATATGATGGTAAGCAATCCTGTTACTAATACCAGAAGGAAGACAGAACCAAGGAATATCGAAACAAATAACCCACCTGTGGAAGAAGAACCACCAAAAGAAGAAACTAAAGATACCAAGACTTCCTTAGAATTAAATACCAGCGGAGTTTTTGATATGGTTAACAATCTAAAAACCGAAGCTGAGAAGCAGACTAACACAAATACTGGTGATGATGGTGACTCTACAAAGGAAATAGAAGAACTCATACTAATGGTTAATAAAAGCGATAAACTTGATGATGAGGAAAAACACCGCATCTTAAAAAAGTTAGAGAACAATGAGATGACCAAAGAAGAGATATTGAACCTAAAGAAGAGGTTATCAGAATAAAGTTCAATTATAAAATTAAATATTAACCAAAGGGGCATTATGATTTATAATCTTTCTTCTAAAATGAAAATAATCATTATAGTATTACTTATTACCATTCTCGATGCGGGGTTTCTATACTCGCAGGATAGGATTGACTTTTCCGACTTAACCGAGAGTGACCTCTCTCCTGAGGAAGCGGAGAGCAGTCTACGGGTAACTGGCGAGGATACCATCTATCACGGGAATGTCTCGGTAGATACGGAGAGCAATGTCATCACTCTCACCAATGACCCTTACATCATAACCGCAACCCACTTTGTGAAGGCTGATACAATTATATGGTACCGTAATGACGGTATCATAGAGTTGGATAAAAACACCCGTATAAGGAGCTTCGAGACCGATGATGTGGCTGCCGGTGATAAGGCTTTCTACTATCAAGACCCGGTGGATATGCTCGCTTCTATAAAGGGGAATGCGGATGAAACCCAGCGAGCTTTCATCTTCTCAAGTCCTAATGTGGTGGAAGCAGACCAAATCATCATATTGGACGAAGACACCTACGAAGCGAAGGGTAATGTCGAATTCCATAACACCGATGATGAGAACAAAGCCACCGCCAATTACGGTATATATAAGAAGTCAGAGGATGTACTGGAGCTGAGCGGGAACTCTTACATCTTCTACAACGACATTAAGTCCTATGCAGACGAAATCACCGCTTTTCTCAATGAGAATCGCTCCCTCATGGAAGGAAACGCCCGTATCATCTCCGGGACGAATGTGGCTAAGGCGGGCTCTATAGAGATGTTCGATGAGGAGGATAAGCGTAGAGCAATTCTAACAAAAGATGCCGTCTTAGAACAATTCGGAAGACAGGACACCGACCGAAAAGAAGGTGCTGTAAGACAGGCTAAATCCCAAAAGATAACCTTCATCGAAGACAACGCAACCGGCGACAGAGAACTTTACATGACTGGAGACAGTACTGTGTATGAATACAGCAACCCCGATTCACCCCTTCAGGGAGACCCTTACCGCATCATTAAGGCTCAAGACATTGACTACCTGGAGAAGAGCGACAAGACACAAATCATACTAAAGAATAATGCCAGCTTTGAGCAGATCAACTATCGTGTAAAAGGCAGACAGGGAGACAATGCAACCATCGAGAAGTACACCGAGATGATAGCCAAAGCCGACGACATAGATGTCAATTACAATAGTGACCGAACCAAAGAAGTGATTAACCTTAATGGTAACACATCCATCGTCTCTCCTGATAGGACTATCTTCTCGGATAAGGGTACTATCACCGACCGTAACCACGCAGTGATGACCGGTAATGTGGAAGTATATGAACATGATATCGAACTAACCGAAATCAAGACCGAGGCTTACGCAAGGAAGATGGAAGCATTCAACATTGATGACCTTCCCAACTCAAGGTACATCCTGACCGGTAATGTGGAAGTCTATCAGGGTGATGATTACGCTTCGGGTGACTATATGGAGCTTTCTAACAAGGATAACACAATCATCATCGATGGGAGAGCCTTCTATAGAGGAGAGCAAACCCAAGCATCCGCTGATTACATTAAGTCTAAGGAATACGCTGGCGGGAAGAGGACTTACCTACTCGAAGGTGATGCTAGCGTTAAGCAAGGGAATGACTACGCTTCAGGCAACACCATAAACATGGATGAGAGGGACGATACGGCAAGCATAGTCGGTGATGCATACTATACCGATGGGGTAAGACAGGTTTACGCCGACAGCATAGACAGCGATGACATGAGCAGAACCTCTTCCAACACTACCAAGCTTACCCTCACCGGCAATGTTCGATTCCTGGAACCAGGGAGAAGCATTAGAAGCAGTCATGCGGTGGTCTTTCAGGAGGAGTTGCCTGGTGGCTCCGGCGAACCCATCATCAACAACTCGGCATACCTCACCGGCAATGTGGAAATCATCGATGATAACCAGGGAGTGACCATCTCGGGTAACCTGGTAGACTATATTGAACTATCACCAAAGAAGACAGTAGCCAACATAAGCGGAAACGCCATCGTAGCCCAAACCGATGGGACTATGTTCGCTGACATCATCACCTATACAGAGGAGGAAGGCAAGAAGATGGCTGACAACAGTGTCATGGATTATATCAATGTGACCGGTGTCGGGGATGTTAGGGTGATAAGTGCGGACAATATCATAACCAGTGACTTCGGCGAATTGAAGCGTAAGACACCACCCGAGACCAGCTTAAACAAAGATGAAATCATATTCAAAGGAAGTGTAGTTGTAGATGGAGAGGAATTGGATGCGACAACGGAAACCCTCACCCTTCTGCGAGAGCCCATTGACGGGTCAGAACTCATCGAGGAGAAATGGACCTTAACCGGGAATGCCATCATCGACCAGCCACAAAGGCATGCCGAAGCAGGTGTGGTAGAGTACATCAAGACTTACCCAACCAAGCTGGCTTCGGAGGCGGAGGAGACATACCGCTTCTACTATGAAGCAATCCTAACCGAAGAGCTAGCAGAGGAAGAGGAAAGTCAACCTTCAGCACTGAGTAGGAAAGCCGATGACGATGATGACGATGACGGGAAACCTGATAGCTCAAGGAGGAAGGAAGATGAGAACTCATCGAATCCCACATCCTTTACTCAGCCTATTTTAAGGGGGAAACTGCCCCCGCCGTCTCTGGATGATATCTTCAATGATGATGACGATGATGACGATGATGATGGTCAGGACAGCATTCAGGATACTATAGATGACTATACCAAACTGCTATCGGATGATGAGATGAATCGAGTAGAACCTTTTTCTGATAAGAAAAGGGAGTTTGACAACAAACGCCAGATTAAAGGTGACGCTGTCTTCTACAATATAAAGCGGTCAGAAGGCAAAGAGGTCGAGACGATGGAGGCTATCAATAAAGCCACCTACAACGACCCGAGACTCGATGTGAGTGGGGAAACGATAAAGTTCATCATCATAAGCTACGCTCAATCCGGTAAAGACGATGACTATAAGTTCTATATCAATGAAGGGATGGTCGATAAGGAGACCAAGGGTCGGTATGTCAACTATGGAGAAAGCAAAGACGAAGAAGAGAGCGATGAAGACGCCGATGATGACGAAAGACGAAGGGATACCGATAGCCTATTACTCTTCAGTAAAGTAAACCCGCATCAATTAACCAACATTTCATATCAGGAGGAGAACGACGACGATGATGATAATGAGGATGATAGCCAAAACGATAAAGAAGATGAAGATAAAACCGGCATAGACATGGAAAAACAAAGGGCAGCTGACACCGAAGAAAACCATGATGATAACCAAACCCAAACCGATACCCCAGACACTGTAAAGCGAAACACAACAGATGATGGGATGATACGGGCAATGATAAGGGATTACGAACAGAAAATCATCGTCGAAGGTGACGAGATACACGGTGACTATGCTATAAACGAAGTTAATGAAGAAAGTATCCGTCTCAAAGTATGGAACAAAGTCATATTCTATTCAGAAGAAGATGAATTCACTGCTAACAGCGAGTTCGTGGACTTCAACCGTGATTCCTTCGTTGTTGAGGAGGAAAGCTACCATGATGACCACATAGAGATATACGATAATGTCAAATTCAATAGTGAGGACGAGATAACCGGAAGAGCAACATACGCCATCGTGGATATTAACTCCTACGAAGACATACAGGAGGCGAACCTCTATGAAGATGCTCAGTTGAGGCAATACCAAATCGATGATATCGTAACCCTCTCCGGTGGACAAATCTATCTAAACGGTACTGAGAACTATGTTGTATCAACGGATAATGCCGTCCTTGAAAGCAGAGCACAAGGTTTAACCGTTACAGCAGACCGTATCGAGTACTATAACGAATTGGAAAGAGCGTATGCAAGGGGGAATGTCTTAACCGAACAAGGGGGGAACATATTCACCTCCAACTACCTCTACTATGAAGAGGAAACACAGCTTATTACACTTAAAGGCTCAGTCAGATACATTTTAGAAGATTCTATAGATGGGGATGCCAGCGAAATCACTTATGATATTGAAACAGGCGAAATCGTCTCAGAAAGTGGCTCTGCAGATATTGAGTCCGAAGGAAGCGGAGGCGGTTTCGATGGTGGAGAAGGATTCCCCGGCGGAGGTTCCGGTGGAGGCGATTCAGGAGGAGGAGAAGAAGGCGAAAACTCCTCTGCTGGTGGTAATAACGGTGAAGGAAACGAAGAAGAAGACGATAACGATAATGATGACGATAACGATGACGATAACGACAACGATGATGATGACGATGATGGAAAGCCTTTCAATGCCGGTGGTTAATCTACCACCATATATAAACCAAAAACAAAACACCATTAAGAAACGAGGTATTAATTAATGTCAACAATTATCGTGAACAAGATTGTAAAGTCATTCAAGAAGAGAACAGTCGTGGACAAGGTCAGCTTTTATCTTAAAAAAGGTGAAATCGTGGGACTACTTGGTCCAAACGGTGCGGGGAAGACTACGACATTCTACATGGTTGTAGGATTGATTCAGGCGGAGTCGGGAGAGATATTCTTCGATGATATAGAGATAACACGTCTACCGATGTATAAAAGGTCTAGACTGGGTATCGGGTATCTTCCTCAGGAACCGTCAGTTTTCCGCAAACTCAGTGTAGAGGACAATATAAAAGCAATACTTGAGTTCAGACCCGGTATAGATAAGAAAACCATAGAAGGCGAGACCAATTACCTCCTCGAACAGCTCGAAATCATGCATATCCGTAAATCAAAAGGCTTCCAACTTTCCGGAGGGGAGCGTCGCCGAACGGAGATAGCCAGGGCATTAGCCAGTAAACCTACATTCCTACTGCTGGATGAACCATTCGCCGGTGTAGACCCTATCGCCGTACAGGAGATACAAAGGCTGGTGGCACGGTTGAGGGACGATAACGGCATCGGCATACTCATCACCGACCATAATGCCCGTGAAACGCTTAGGATAACGGATAGGGCGTATATCTTGACTGAAGGACATATCCGGATATCAGGTAGGTCCGTCGATATAGCTAATGACCCCAAGGCACGGGAGTTATACCTGGGGGAAGAATTTACAATGTAGGGTTAAGGATAAACTTAAAAGGTCAACATCTTTACGAAAGACCGCTAAAGATAATAACCGATTGTTTAAATACCAACATTAAAATAATATTTACTATTTGATTAAATAATAAAAAGAAATCTTTCTTCAACAAACCATAAACGTAAATATCAATAAATGCTTTTCCATCATAATGTACCTTTCTTTTCAACCCTTCATTCACGAAGCCGATTTTTTCCATAAGGTTTCTGCTGGCTTGGTTAAAGTTGTAAACCTCACCCTCAATCCTACGCTAATTCTGCGAGAACAGTATCTTAATCAGTACTGTTAGGGCATCTTTTGTGTAACCTTTCTTTCTATGCGAACCGGTCATAAATCTAATCCAAGCGAACCGTTTTTCATCATCCATCCAATCTATTGGAATATAACCTATAGGCTGGTCATTTCCCTTCAATACAACCATAAGGTATAATAGCCAATCATCTTTTAGAGATTCTTTAATATCATCTATTTGGTTTTTTAATGAGACATTGGTGGTTTGGCTCAGAGCCATTTTATTATATATTCGTCGGATTCCCACATATAAATTTTTTAGCATTATCTAAGCTTACATTCCTTAGATAGACATCCTTAAAATCAGCGAATATATCCTGCATGACAACTCCTATCTGATATGTTATTTTTTAATATTCAACTTAAAATTTTAAAAAATTTGATAGCGATTTTTTCACTATTCTTTTCACTATATAGTAATTTAATAG
>CAYUUC010000176.1:0-7384 GCA_964447635.1 uncultured Spirochaetia bacterium | reverse complement strand
AAGTGGTTCCAGATAGATATTGATAGGAATAAGATTATAGTAAATAATGAAAAGCAGAAAGATTTATATATCGAGCATTGCGGTAAAGATTACAACCTGGTAGAAGGTAAATTAGAGATTGAATACACTGATAGGAACACTTGTTAATAGTATATCAGAAATTAACTTTTATAAAAGACATATTTTATTAATGAAGCTGGGTTTTCTTGTGAATGCGGGTTATACCCTTGATAGAAAGGTTTTTAAGATTATAAAAAAGGATATACTTATAGAATTTCCTTGCTGAATAATGGTTTTCAAATTGTAATATCAGATTCTTAAAAATAACCATATCTTTTTTTAGTTCAGGGTTACCCATGGTTTTATATCCAGCTGATTTTACCCCATTATCAATAATTATTTCCACAAATCTATACCTTTACTTAATTAAGATTAATATCCATCTGACTTAAGTCTGTTCTGGTCTTTCTGATATAATTTCTGGTAATAAAAGCCACGATTTTTCAGACTCTCTTTTACATCATCCGGGAAGGGAGTAAACCTCCAGAATACCGGTCTCAAATCTTTATGAAGCTTCTGCACACCTCGGGATTCCCATATAATCCATTGTATGTAATCATTGATAAAATGTGCTTTAATATTACCTTTGAGCTTTTCATTGGTATAATACTCATAGTAGTAACCGGTAAGACCTTCTTCCATCCAGTAATGCTGGGCTTTCTCTTTAGCCACCTGCCATCTTAAATCAGCTAAAGCAGCGAGGACGGCACCTTTCAGATTCTTAGGGAACATAGGGATTATAATCCTACCTTTACTTGTCGCTCGATTAGACCTGGAGAAAGGTTCCCAGCATATTCCGCGATTGCCGTAAGATGGTACTATCAATACATAAGGGTATATACGATGGTCTTCCCCTTTATATGTTCGATAAAACAGTTGAGGGTCTAAAACCTCTATCTCGTCTATCATCTTGGACACATTGGCGATGGTTGCGATATTCATCATATCCATTGACATATAGCTTTTATGGAGTATTGGGAAATGGTTCCCCTGCTTACCGGCACACATTTTAACCATCTGCCTGAATGATAGGAACTCAGCATATACGGTTTCGCTAATATCGATATATTCTTCTCCCTTATCTAAGGCTTTTTCCATGTTCTTTATTTCAAATTTAATCTTATCTATAACTCTGTAGTTAATCTTCAATTGCCGGTCCAACTTGAGTAATTCTTTAGTAGCATCGATGATTAAAGTTAGCGATTCTTTTTGATTGGATTGATATGGTTCGATTAATTCTTCTTCAGCGAAATTGGGGTGTGTAGTATGTTCGTCAATCATATCGATATACTTTTTCAAGTCAGCTTCGTTGGATTGTATTTTTTCGATTTTCAATTTCGCAGATTTAATCTCAGCTTCCATTTGACCTTTTTTACTTCCCAGCCTTTCTTTAGAAGCCCCTCTTCTCTTAGTAGCTGTTTCATCGAGGACACTTGGTGGTACTTCTCCTTTGGCAATATCTCTAAACCATTCATCAGTAAGGAAGATGGATGGGTTTTCTTTATTTTGGTTTTCCTGAATTATATTATCCAGGATTTTTTCTTGCTCATCTGTAATATAGTCCTTACTTAACAAACCATATTTAATCATCTGTATTTTTTCAGATGGGAAGTTTTCATCTGCTACCTTAGTAGCCATTTCTCTATATAATCCCCAGTAGCTCTGGGCGAGTTTTTCCCTATATTTGAACTTTTCATCCTTATATTCTGGGTTATCCCAATTTTCCATAGATTCTACAACATGATAAGCAAGTTCCGGGTCTTCACCTTTTAGGACTTTCTTTAGGTGTTTATCTTTATTAGATAGCAGTTTATCCAATTTATCTTTAAATTTTTGCTTCCCCTCTTCTAATTCCTCTTCAGACGCTTCCTCTTCAGACGCTTCCTCTTTTGATTCATCATAAAGAACGTCGTCTTCCAAGAGGTCTAGTAAATCATCATCTAACATATTATCTTTTTCATTATCAGCCATATTTATGACAATCCCCTTTTTATTATTAACTTTGCTATACATTATTATATTTACTAAATAATCTTATTTTGGTGAATCTTAATCTTTTATATCAAGAATACATTCAATAAAATATAAAGAATAAGATTTATTATATTTTAAACAATTTATGTAAATTAATCAAGTCATATATAACATAAAATTTATAACCAGGAATAAAAATGATTAACAAGCCAAACTCTAAAATTGTTTTCCCAGATTACAATAATTGTATTATAAATCTAATCTCATCAATATTAAACACATATTCAGTAAAAACCAACCATAAACCTTTACATTATATTAAATCCAATGAGCTAAAAACAAAACAAAACATCGTATTATTGGTTTTCGATGGAATGGGATATGAATACCTAAAACAACACGGCAAGAAAACAGACTCATATTTAAACGATAACCTAAAAACAAACATCACCACCGTATTCCCTTCAACAACCACCTCAGTCATAACCGGAATACTTACCGGCAAAACTCCAATAGAACATGGAGCTATCGGCTGGACATTGTTCTATAAGGAGTACCAGAAATATGTGGATTATCTACCTAATAAAGATTCAATCACACAACAGGAACTTTATTCTCCCACATATGATATATATGGTTTAATGAATCATGAAACCATCTTTCAACAAATAAGAAAAGTAAATAAGGATATACTATTATATCAAGCAATACCACAGGACTTAAGCAACAGCAAATTTAATATCGATTACTCTAAACCTGCTGAGGTTATCCCTTACCAACATACAAAAGACATGCTTGATGAAATAGAAAGGAAGATAAAAGTTAATCCGAATAAAAATAAGTTTATTTATGGCTATTCTATAAATCCCGACGCTATATTTCATAAGAGAAGTCTTGGTTCAAGAGAAGCATTCAGCTTTATTAATAAGATAAACCAATTGATTAAAAAATTCAAAGAAAAACTTAAAGGGACAAATACAAAAATCATCATCACAGCAGACCACGGCTTAGTTGATATTCATCATTATCATTATATAGACCGGGATAAAGAGCTGTATGACTGCCTTATAACACATCCTTTTCCTGAATCAAGATTCCTTTCTTTCTTCGTAAAACCTCATCGTCAAAAGCAGTTTGAAAGGATTATGAAAACGAAATTCAATAATAAAATCCTACTATACGATAGGAAGAGTTTTTTAAAGAGTGGTTTACTAGGAAAAGGTAATCCTCATCCAAAGATAGACGACTTTATTGGAAACTATATTGGTATTGGAATAGACAATATGGGTTTTAAGACTCTTCCCAAACAAAAGTATCATGAAAATGAAAACGAGTTTAAGGCTCATCACGCAGGATTAACCAGGGAAGAGATGTTGATACCGTTGATTGTATTGGATGCTGATTGACCTAAAAACCGGGTTATTCCCTTTTACAATCCCAACCATATTGATTAATCTATCAATTAAGTATATATAAACATATTAACCAATCTATCGATAATTAATAAAATGAAAAAAAGCTAAAGGTGATTATAAAAAGGTGATTATAAATGGAAAAGATAAGCCTGGATAAATATTCCAATCTAAATATAGAAGAGCTTAACCTTGATAATATGGAAAAAACCCAGCAAGAGCATAAACCACAATCCGATAGTATTTCGGATAACTCAAATCCTGATGAAATATCTTTCGACGAATATGAAAAAAAATCGGAAATAGACCATCTGACCATATTAAAAATCATTATATTCCTGTTATTGCTGGGAGGGGCTATTTTCGTGTTCTATCACCTGTTTTTTGGTGCGAATGGGTTTATCTCTCAAAAGGAAAAGGCACGAGAACTAAGCGAGATAAAAGAGATAAAATCAATGAAAGAGCAAAAGCTACAACAGCAACAAGAGTTCCTACAAGGATTAAAAGAAGGCAATAAGGAACTTTTAGAGAAATTAGCTCGCGAAAAGGGTTATATCTATCCTGATGAAAAAATCATTAAAATCCCTGACTACAAAAAGGAAGAGCAGATCCAGGATAATAGGGAGGGATTAAACAATACAAAAGATAAAGAAAATAAACAGGAGATTATCTATCTGGTAATATCTGTCTCTATAACAATACTAATAATCATATCCTCCTTTTTTATAAATAAGTTTAAATTAAAAAAATAATACATACTTTTTTTATTTATTTGCCTATCTTGATAATTAATCTTATTTTATAATTAAGGTATTTTAAGATTTCCACGAATATATGAAAGAGTTATAGGTTCTTAATCAAACAAGGAGACTAAAATATAAATATGGCAGTTAAAAGCAAACATCAAATTTTTAAGCTTTTAGACGAAATAGGTCTTGAGAACCTTTCTAACAAAATAAAAAAGATGATCAGATACTCAATCGAGATTACTACCATTCCTGCTGATGAGAACCAAATACAGATAGGGGAATCAAGAATCGGAGGTAACCCAGACTTACCTAAATCCGTAAAATGGCCTTTTTACGATAACCAACCCTTATCATTCATATGCCAGATAAACTTACAAGAATGCAATCACCTAGATAAAGAATCCATGCTACCTGATACAGGTATCTTATACTTCTTCTACGATGCTGAAAACCAACCGTGGGGGTACAATATAGAAAACAAAAACGGATGGAAAGTTATATATATAGATGATACCTCATCTCTGGAAAGGAAAACCCCACCGGACAATCTCAAGTTATACAATGTGTTTAACCCATGTAAACTTCGTTTCACTAATGAAGTAACCCTACCTCCTTTCGATTCTATCTTTTTTGACAATCTCACACTAACAAAAGAAGAAAGGATGAAATTGCATAAGTTTTTATACCAGATTATAGATGAGGAAGACCAGGTCAACCATAGATTAATCGGATATCCCGAAGCTATAGAAGGTGATATGATGATGGCATGTCAACTCGTATCTAATGGCTTAGACTACGATAACCTCGACAAGTATGACCAATCCACCCTCGAAGAACACAAAAGGAAAGTATGCGATTGGACATTATTAATACAAATAGACTCAGACGAGTTAAACGCTGGAATGGCATGGGGGAATTTCGGCAGACTATACTTCTGGATTAAAGAAGAAGACCTTCAAAAGAAAAACTTCGATGATGTATGGCTCATCCTACAGAGTGAGTAAGACATATTCTTTTAAATCATTCCATTTATACAAATTTTTATAAAACATGGTTATATTTTAATGAAAACTTCTTCATATCAATTATCAATAAAAGACATTAATAGGAGAAATCATATCAATGAAACAGGGCATCATTCATAAACTTATAATAGGTTTGTTAATAATGACATTATTCTGCTTAATTGCCTGCTCACAGGGGAATGAAGAGATAGAACGGGCATCATATCTCGCTGGGTATCAAACATTCAACTCACTGAAAGACAGAGATGTTAATGGAATAACAATACAGGAGACAATCATAGAGGAAATAGATAAGCAAACCGACCTGGATGATTTAAAGCAATACATCACAATGCTACTTAAATTGAGTAATGAATTGATCGAGGTTGAAAAGGTTATGGAGGAAGAAGATGTAGACCTAAGCGCTATGAGATGGGATTCATTTAAATCAGGTTATATCGATGCTAAATTAGGATATAAACCGAGATTGAAAGGGACGATAAGAGAATAACTACTGTTCATTCAATATGATAGTCCTAACCTCCTCCAAATCCCGCTCTTTTATCATATCTATTGATAATCGTCGGTTTTCTTCCCTCAATAGTGGGATGACATACCTTTCTATGATTCTAAACACCGTCTCTTTATAGCTATCATTGTAAAATACAACAGAGTTTGAGAATGATTTGGTCCTGCTTAATTCATCTGTGGAAAGGTTATTAGAATTGACTATAGATTTAATGGTTGAGGTTAAAGTGGAATTCTTCATTAGATTAACCTGTGTCTCCATCCCTGTCATATACTCCAGGAAAGACTTGATTGCCAATAGCTTTTCCCCATCTTCGACTAAACCACTTACATAAAAGTACTTAAGTTCGGCAAAGTATCCCGGATTAGCTCCCCCTTTGGTAAATGCGGGTACTGTAGCCACACCGAGATTATCTCCCAATTTGCTTTTATAGTATCTTAAACTCCAGTCTCCATTAACCATATATGCCATTTTGCCTTCACTAAACAAAAAGTCCGAATAATCATAACTCGAATCTATTTCATATTCAGGCAATGAAGACTTGAAAACCTTTATATCATCAATCGATTTATTAATAGAGTGTATCATATCTTCAATACTCTCCACTTCCCCAAATCCATTATCATACAGAAAAGGAATAAGATGAAGTGGTACTTCAAATGGATATATAAATCGATAAAATTCGATAGGTAAATCTTCTATGATACTGCCTTGGGTTTGGTCAAGTGTGGGGGGGAGACTTTCTACATATTGCTTATTGTAATACAAAAGCTGTAGCTTATGAGCGAAGAATGGTAAACCATAAATTAGGTCATTCATATAAACATTGATGAAAGCATTACCAAAAAACCTGTCAATATCAATCCCAAACACATCCATAGATTCAAGATAACCCATATCTACCCATTCCTCAAAACTGGTAATACCACTTAATAGGACATCGGCATAACCATCCAATGCTTTATCGGAGACCGAAAAAGGATTAAGATGAAGTCTCTTGATGCTTGAGGAAAAGAGTAACCTAACCTTAATCATATCATGCGATTGATTAAAATTGTCAACCAGTTTTGTCAATAAACCTTGTGGCATCTCTGAGATTTCGCTTATCAATACTAATTCTTGCTCTTGAGTAAGATATTCGGGTATGATGGGCTTTTCTTTATTAGAGATAATCGGATTACCATTATTGGCCTCCTTTTCTACCCGGCTATAATTGGGCATATGCTTGGGTAATATATTAGACACCGAATCTTTAGTAGACCGATTATCACAATTCAAAATGCTTAAAATGATTATTAGTAATAAGAAACAAATAAGTATTTTTTTCATAAAACAATTAACAACCAAAAAATTATAGAATATTAATCATAGATGAATAACACCAATGAATCTAATAAAACACTCTATCATAAAAAAATATGTATTGAAAACATATTAAATAGATATTAGATTTAAATTAAGTTTATTATAATTGTAACCAACTATAAAAAGGTGATGAAATGGAAAAAATTAAAAATACAAATATATACGATATTAAAGCTAAGACATTGATGGGAATAGAAAAACCAATGTCAGATTTTAAAGATAAAGTCCTGTTAATAGTAAACACAGCAAGCGAATGCGGGTTCGCTCCTCAATACCTTGAGCTACAGGAAA
>CAYUUC010000175.1:0-7405 GCA_964447635.1 uncultured Spirochaetia bacterium | reverse complement strand
AAATCCAATTACCTCAATCAAATGGAAAATTACTCCACATTATCTCAATATATTGACAAATCGTTATCCAGTATTAAGAAACCACATCTTAACATAATTGATGCAATTTACAATGAAAGAAATAATAAAGTCAAAACACAACATATCTATAATAAAATAGCGGATAGTCTTAATAATATATATAATTATAGAGGACTTAAATCATTTTATGATGTAAAGAAGATTAAAGCAAAACAAGATGATGAAAACCAAAACTCATCACATCATACAATACAAAGATTATTGGGGTATTATCCACCAGCAGACCTAATCATAAAAAAAGCCCGAATAATAACAGAAAAAGAAAGAAGAAAGAGACCAGATTATCTTTCCACATATAAATCTGATGATTTTTACCATGATTTAAAATCCGAAATACCAATAACCATTTATGTTAGTGATGATAATGTAATAGAAAAAATAACAGGGAAAGATTTTATAAGAATAACAGATATTGAAGGTAGAAGATATGATGTTAAACATAACACCATAACAGAAAGAGATACCGATATATTATCCATAAGAAGAGAGATTAAGTCAGCTAAAGATAAACAAAAAAATCTAAACTTGATTATAATAGGTGTAGAAACAGGAAGAAAACATACAGAACTGGATAAGATTTTTAATGGATTAATCTTTGATGAAAAAGAAAAAAAAGAAATGGGTATTCATAATAAGAATAAGTTTATAGAAGATTATATTGACCTTATAAATAGAAAAATTGAGATAGAACCTTCTTCAGCGATGACACTGCATAATCTATCCCCAAATAGATTATTTGTAGACCAAAATGGTAAAAATGCTTTTACTTATGATTGTTTAAATATAAGGAGAGGTGATATCGCTTCCGATTTTACTAAAAATGAACTAGAGCTTAAGATGAACTTCTTTTCTGATATGGCTTTTTCTGATGATAAAAACGAAAATGACAATGTGTATACCAAAGCGTATAACATCCAAAAACGAGCAGAGCTAATCCTTTCAATAGAAAGTTACTTAAGCGGTGAGGATGAGACTAACCTATCCAACCCTATTAAAAAGGATACTATTTGTAATGATAACCTATTCCTATATGGTTCTATCAGAAAGAATTATCTTGAGGTTATGAATGAATATGGGAATGAAATAGACCTAATCAGAGAGTACTATTATTCTTTATTGGTAAACTCCATCTCTATTATGGATAATCTATTCGAGGAATACAATCAGATAAAAGACCGAAATCAAGAGAATAGATTTGTTACCAAATTGAATATGAAAAGGAAAATGGTCTATTATTTAGCTAACTTTTATCTTTACAAAATCATAGAAATCGAAGACTCAATAAATGATGACAATAATACTATAGAAAAAATAATCTCTAGATGGGATTATTCGAATTCTGAACAAGATAATCTTTTTACTGAGAATGACATTAAAATTAATGAAAGATTAAATAAAGGATTATGTTTGATTAATAATGCTTATTATGAGCAAGCTATTAAAACTCTTAATGAGGAAGAGAAAAACCCTGATGTTTATCAAACAGTTCTATTATTGAAAGCTTATTCCTCTTTCTTGAATGATGATTACGATAAGGCATATGATTACTATACCGAATTATACCAAGAATCAGAACATCTAACCCCAATATCAAACCAGTCTTTACTAGGTATAGCTGATTCCCTTTACCAGTTGGGGAGGTATAAGGAAGCCTTAGAGCATTATACAAAGTTGATTGAAGTAGATACAATAACTTCTGATACTCTTTATAGAGGATTAATAGGGAAAGCCTCTTCTTTAATTAAGATTAACCGGACTTTAGATAGTGTAAATCTCTTAGAAGACTTTCTAAATAAGCATATTGAACAATTTGACCAAAATATGCAATTTTTTATTAAAACAATATATGCTGAAGCAAACCGGATATTGGGTAAACTAGAGACCGCAGAAAAGCTGTTTAACGAATTGGTTTCTTCAAATATGGAAAACACTAATGCAATAAATGGCTTAGGTTTATCTTATATTCATCTTGGGGAACATGTTAAAGCGGAAGATGCTTTTCAGGCTTCGATATTCATCAATAGTGACCCGATAACCAATTATATTGCTTATAAAGGATTAAGGGACTCCATCCTTATGGAGCCTTCCCAAAAAGATACATCAGACAGAGAGTTATCATTAACTGACAGAATAATGTTTCAGAAAGCATATAATTGTGCTTTCATTTTGGATAAGATTAATCACGAATATAACCTTCCCAGAATTTTTAAATACTCAATGACTGATAGAAGTAAAGATTCAAGAATGATTAATATTTATGGTGAAGATACAGAAGAAATGCCCGAATGGATGAAACCACCAGTGATAACACCTGAATATCAATACTCAAAAAAAGATAATACCTATCAAAAAAGTGATGATGATAAGTATGTGAAAACCAAAAGTGAAAGTAAGAAAGAGACACAAACCGAAAAACCACAATTCTCATCTGATGATAAAGATAAACTAGCATATAAAAAAACATTACCGAAGGAAAAGATACTGAAAGAAGAGCATAAATCTGATATTGAAAACCTTCTTCATAAAGCTAATGAACTATTTTATAATAATAAATATGATGATGCAATAAACCTCTATGAGAGATTAAAAAGAGAAAATCAGCTGGATATAGAATCCTTATTCAATTATGCCAATTCTTTATTCAAGATAGGAAAATATCGTAAAGCAATTGGGGTATATCTATGCGTATATGAAAGAGATAATAAGAATATAAAGGCTCTTGTGAATACCGGTATATCCTATAATAAACTAAAAGAGTATAACCATGCTATTAAGATATTCGATTATATACTTAAATTGAAGCCTGATTTAGAAAAAGTAAAGTATAATAAAGCATTATCTTTATTAGGACTGAAAAAGTATAACCAATCTTTGGACATCTTAAATGCTATCAAACTTAGTCATAAAGAAATAAAAGACAAACTATATGAGATATACTTCTATAAAGGATTAGCATTATATAAACTGGGGGAGATAGCCGATACAGGATACTTTATTGATGCTTTATCATGTTTCAATAAGTCATATAGAATAAATCCGGAATACTCCATTGCTGCTACTTATATAGCTAAGACTAGAATAATGATATCAAAAGAAGAGCCTGAAGCAATCAAAGGTTCATTCAAAACTTTAAATAAAGCATATAAAATTGAAAAAAGTAAGAATAAGTTAAACGACGAAACCTTAACCGCTATGGGAAAACTATTACTTAAGTCTCGTGATTTACATCATGCTAAGATAGCATTTGAGAAAGCAATCCAGATTAATAAACATAACTATTATGCTATATTAGGATTAGGGGATTCTTATTATCTGAATAATAGTCTGAATGATGCTATATCCTGCTATGATAAACTGATAATCAATATCGATGATAAATATACAGAAAATAAGATACTTAAAACAATTGCTTTAAAAAGAAAAGTTAGAGCCACATATAAAAATGCAGATTATTTGGAATGCTTGTCTACTATTGGAAAGCTCAAGTATAAAACGGGAGCTCTTTCTCTAGAGTTTAGGAAGTTACGCGAACATATCATAAAAAGCATAGATAAAAATGATATCTTTTAAAAGCTCATTTTTGAATTTCACTCGCCTAATGTTATATAATTATATTAATGATAATTATTCTGATAGGTTACTTTAATGAAAAATCATATTTATATACTATTTATCCTAATTCTATTTCTAATCGGGATTACATGCTCCGATGACCAGGAAAAAGATAAATATAATAATTATAATAAATATAATAATATTGATACAACTCCACCAAAACTGTTGGATATAAAAGTAGAACCGGATTTAATAAGGGCTGGGGAATCAATAATGATTAAAGCTAAGTTTATGGAAGAAGGGACTGGTATAGATTATCTCTCTATAAACTTATATTCCCCTAACAAAATCGACCCTAATATTCATAATAACAACTTATCTATTAGAATGAATCTTAGTTATAGTAAAAAAGAAAATCTATTTATAGGTGATAAGGTAATGGAAGACTATCTTCCTTCAGGAACATGGGCTGTAGGTGATATCTATGTTAAGGATAGAGCAGGGAATCTAGCTTATTATAAGATGGATAACCTTAGTAATAAATACGAAATGGTTGTTGGGGAGATTGATTATTTAACTGATATAGATATCGAATACTATGATATTACTAATTCACAAACCGATACTCAACCACCAAATATTAAAAACATACATCTACTGAATGATATGATAAATACTAGTGGTAAAATCAAGATTAGAGGTGAAGCTTCTGATAATTATAGTGGTGTAAATACTTTCAGAGTAATATTTTATAGCCCAACAAGATTAGAAACAGGAAAAAGTGATGGAAAAGATATATACTTTTTTTTGAATAAAAAGGATACAGGGTATTGGGAGGATGAAAAGGATATAAATCAATATATAGAATCTGGATTATGGATTGCAAAGGAAATATATATCTCAGATAGAGCTGGTAATTTTAGACAATATAAAATTATGGATGAGTATATTAGTAAGGATAATGTGTATTATTATGAACATGGAAAAAAAACTGATATTCCAATGCTTAAAATTCAAATTAAAGACACTTATTTTGACAATACACCTCCTACTTTGATGTCTATCAATATTAATCCTAGAAAAATTAAAAACAAGGGTAAAATTAATATTGAAGCAATAGCCAAAGAAAAAGGTTCTATAGTACGAGGGATTGTGATTAATTTTTATAGTCCATCTAAGCTTAAATACGGTCGTGAAAAAGGAGTTGAGGTATATGGATATCTTGATTTTAATTATAAAAGGGAAAAATGGGAAGGGTTTATTGAAATTGAAAGTTATCATGAAAAAGGTGTATGGAAGGCAGGTTCCATAAATGTCTATGATTATGCAGAGAATAGAACCACTTATAGAATAGATTATCCAAACAATGATGAATATTATAAAACATTTAATAATCTGGATAATAAAAGAACAATATCTAATATTAAGATATTGAGTTTTGAAAAAGAGTAAAGGAATTGTCTATGAAAAGGATAATTTCCGTTATTGGTAACGGATATGCTGATCTAAATTCAATAGAATATAAGACAGCCTACCAGATAGGAAAACTATTAATCGATAATGGTTACCGATTACTTACAGGTGGTTTAGGTGGGGTAATGGAAGGGGCATCAAAAGGAGCTGGTGATTCTAAGAAACATACAGATGGTGATATAATAGGAATATTACCAGGTTTAAAAACCTCTGATGCCAATCCATTCATTGATATACCAATCCCAACAGGATTAGGAATATCCCGTAATGTTATATGTGCCAATTCTGATGGGATTATAGCAATAGGAGGTGGATGCGGTACCCTTTCGGAAATCGCAATGGCGTGGCAAATGAATAGGTTAATCCTCGCATATAGAAAAAGTAATATGTGGAGCAGAAAAATTGCTGATACTAAGGTGGATGATAGATATAGATATCCTGCTTATTATGATGATAAAGTGTTTGGTTTTAATACACCGGAAGAAGCTATAGCTATGTTAAACGAGAAGATAGATATTTATAATATAAATAGATGATAATATTATTCATAGCATTTTTTTTATCATATTCCTTATTATATTTATGAACAGATATATAATTTATGTTGAGGGATATTAGATATGACTTCTGATAATGAAAACCAACAGACACTATCATCTCTTAGGAATGATATCTATGAAATGATTTCTCGATTAACTACTATCAATTCCCAAGATGAAGTTGAAAAAGTATTAAAAGATACTTACGGTAAAATGCCTGATGATATTAATCCTGATTCAGATGATTTTTATGATTTACTAAATTATTACTTATTTAAATTTTCACTGAAACATTATAAAGATAGAGAAGATAATATATGTATGTGGAGGTATTATAAAAAGATATCGGATGATCAGTTAAATCTTAATTATCCTGATGGGTCTAATCTGGAAATGATGGATTTATTGGTCAGGACTTACTATTATTCTGATCCATTAGACGATTTAACATGTATCTTTATTCCTATTAATAATTCCGATCTTATTGATAAATATCTTAAATGGATCAGGAATTATTTTTATGATGCTAACTATCCCACCAGTCTTTTGTGGTTGTATGCTTTGGATAGCTCATTAATAACCCTATTCCCGGATGAGATTGTATACATAGGAAAGCGTATTGACAGTGAAGAAGAAAACATTATGATACCAGATTTAGAATATGATGGTTCTATTTTTATAAGAAGATACTCAAACCAACCTGGACATTATCTAAAATTAGAAGGTAAAGATGCTAATAATGAATTCAGGCAGAAATTTACTTTTCTAAAAAATGAATATCAAGAAAGATGTTTAAGTCATTCAGGTAAACATGATGAAAACATAAACGAAGACCAATACAGAAGAGAATGGGAAAAATTTGCTGAGGTTCTGGAATTTGGCGTTTCAGATAAAAGCGAAAGCGGATGTGTGAGTTTCTCAGACCTGCGTTCCAGTACTACTTTCCTTAATACATATGGTAAAAATATATTCAGGAATAAGATTCAACAACCATTCTTCGAGGAAACAAAACTTATTAGTAATAAGTATAATGGCAGAATTGATAAGTTCATGGGTGATAATGTAATGTGTGTCTTCTTAAGAGAATCATTAAGAAGCGTTTCTAAAGAGAGGAGAGAGACTGAATCAGTAATAAATAATTTCTTCGCTATATTTAATCTCTGTGAAAGTCTTTATAGAATATTAGAACAGAATGGTATGGAGAAGTCGACTTTAGGTTTAAGAAGCGGGGTGAGTTACGGAGAACAGATCCTTCGCTCCAATTTGGGTAATGAAATCGTGCGTGACTTTACAGTTACCGGTGAAACAGTAAACTTAGCAGCGAGACTTGAGCATATATCAATTAATGAATTGATTATTCATAATAATGAATACTTTGGAAATTGTATTAAACGATTCCCTGAGATTGACAGTGTTTTATCAATAAAAGGAAATTTTGAAAACCTTAGTCCTGAAACCAAGTTAATAGTAAGAGATTATACCCTATATCAAAACATAATATCCAACCTGGAAAGACTTGAGAAGATTAGATTTGATATAAGGATGAATCAGAGTTTCTACTCAATACTTAGGTCTCACCTTCTAGATAAGGGATATGAATTAACCAATAATGATAAGTCCCAAATCTATGGCTATGAAGAGTTTATGATAGAAGGATTCCAGCTGAGGTTCTACTATTCATTCTATAAACCAAAAGGTTTCATAAGATATGAAAAGATATGGATTCTCCCTATTACTATAGATTTGTTAAAAGAATT
>CAYUUC010000174.1:0-7410 GCA_964447635.1 uncultured Spirochaetia bacterium | reverse complement strand
TATTACAGGACTATCATTAGAAGAAATAGAAAAGCTATAATCAACTCTGTAAATCGTCTCACACAAGTCAGAAGGGGATTATATTATGTTTATATTTTCTTTGAAATTAATTTTTCATGATTTTAGTTTAGTACAAATGCTCATCTATAACAATCTTTTTCTTTATATATAAATATTATATTATCTTACTATAGTTTATTAGAGAACTTATATTATAGAAATTTGTTAATAAATAAGTTCTAATAAATACTCCTCAATATTTGTATATCCATCTCCATCAGCGTCACTATTCCCATCTACAGGATCATTCGGGTCAAACCCGTTAGCAGTTTCCCAATCATCTGGCATCCCATCATTATCAGTGTCGATAGGGGCTGGTGTGGAATTATAATCAGGGTAAGCACCGACATCATCCTGACTATCAATTATTGACCCGGTTCTATCCACTAAATCTTGAATGACCCTCTGGTCAACAGAGTCACGGACAGGCTTCGATGCACCTACATCATCAAGCAGACTATCATATAGAGTTGTAACATCATCAATCGTAACATTGTCCACCGGATTTACAGGCTCATCAACCAAATAATCACTAATCCAGTCTATGTTATTATCATATTCTGTACTTGCTTCAACAGCATCGACATATTCTCCGCTTTCATTGAGTATATAGTTTTCATTCATGTATATTGTTGAATCGTTGTCTAATTTATAGAAGTTACCTTCCAGAAAGAGCGGTTCGTTATGACTGGACGGACCAGGTATGTATAGATTATTCATCACTGTAATTGCCTCCATTGGTCCTTTGTTTTCCCTATCCGAAAAGTGAGTTCCCGCTCCATGGGATAAGGTCGATAAATTTCCCCAATTATACACAATATTATTGATAAAATCAATGCTTTTAGTGTCTCCTTTAATTAAAGCATTCCTACGGATATTATGTATAAAGACATTTTTGTAAATGGTTACTCTATCAGCATGGTCTCCTATTAATAATCCACGGCTGTGATACCCTTTCGGATGTGAGCTATCAAATAGACCTTCTGATATGATACAATTCTGAAGTGTAATCTTGAACGGTCGATACCAGGTACTCATCACCTCATCTATCGCCCAGCTAGCTGAGATATTATCTATCATGATATTATAACCATGAACCACGCTAATGGCATCTCTACTTTCCGGATTATTGCCGTCGGGGTCGTCTCCAGGTCTTATCTTTAAGTATTGTATTACCACATTATGTGTTTGGATTTCAATACCAGCGTTTTTAATACATATACCGTCACCGGGTGCCGTTTGACCTGCTACTGTTACATAAGGATTTTTAATTTGTATATCAGATGTGTTACCTTCAGGTAATGTTAATTCGATGATACCACTTACCTTAAATAAAACAATCCTTGGTCCCTCTGCTACTGATAGAGCATAACGAAGGCTTCCTTCCTCCCATGTATCTTCCAGCGTAGTTACATAAATAACATCACCACCGCGACCGCCTTTGCTATAAGCTCCATACCCAACAGCATCGGGAAATATTGGAATGTCGGCATTGTCTTCTGGTCCAAGGTCAGGAAAATTAGGCTCACAGCTTAGAGAGATGAGCATAATTAGAATCATTAATAGGAATAGAATAGACTTTCTTACTATCATAAGGTTCTCCTATAGATATTTAGTTATAAAAGATGAATCCTTTACAGAACACAATAATGAAAGGGTTTTTCCAGAATAAATTTATCATCAAATTAAATTAAAATCAAGAATTATGCAAAGTGCATATATGAGTATTTAACGTATGGGATAATCAAATGTTTAATATTGAAGCTGGTTCAAGCCATACAAAAAAATTCAAAAATCAATATCTAAATATTGAAAAAAACATGAGAATAATAGAATATTTTCAACAAAAATTAACATAAGAGAAAAAATAAATTTTACTTTCTTTTATTAAAATTTGTGTTATAATAATTGGTATGTAAAATTAAAAAATAATAAAATGGAGGAATTTTATAATGAAAAAATTAACATTAATTGTAATTAGTTTATTAGCAGTAATATTATTCTTCTCTTGTGTCCCTAAACCAGAAGACCTCGTTGTAGGTACATGGATAGGTGATATGGGTGATAATGAAGCAAAAATCGTAATTAACGATGATGGAACATACCAGGTATATGAAGAAGAAGTAACCAAAGCAGAGATTGAAATCGAAAATGGTACATGGCAGATTAATGGTGATATATTAACTCTTAATGTTGCTCAATTATATAACTATGATACAGAACAGCTTGAAGATGTAGGAGAAGGTGATGAAGCAAAAAGAGAAACTTCCTTTGTAGTAACTGAAGATACTTTTATGATAGCAGCAGGATTTACAGAAGATGGGGACATGGAAACTTTAATAGGTACATGGGAAAGCACTATGGATACATACCTTTACAATGAAGACGAACCAGACACTGATAGTAGTTTATCACTCACATTAGAATTAAATGATGATGATACTTTTACTATGACCCCTAACTTCTTTGGAGATGGAGAATTAACAGGAACATGGGAATATACCGCACCAGACCTAACTTTAACAGATTCTGATACTATTGTATATGAATGTACTGTCAGTTTCTTAAATGAAAGTATGTCATTAGTTATAGATACAGTCGGTGGTATGGATGTAGGATTCGCTATTATGGGGATGACATTTGATAAAGTTACAGAAGAATAATAGATTGATTAGCTATAAATAAATCAATATAAAGCAAAGCCCTGCCACCACAGATGGCGGGGCTTCTTGATTCAAAGGGTATATCTCTTTTATGTTTATCCTATTTACCTTTTAAAACTACTGTCCCGCTATTACCATCCGGTAGAACCACTCTTAGCATATAATAATCCGCTTTCTTTATATTGTTCAAGTCTTCGATGGTCTTTATCTCCACTCCGTTTATGGATGTAATGATTATTCCATCGGTTAGACCTTTCTCGGATGCGTTTGTATCTTCTTCTATTTCCAGTATGATAACACCATTATTGATATTATCGATACCCATCTGCTGGGCATAATCACTGACATTGCCCAGGGTCATTCCCATCCAGTCTTTGGTTCCTCCATCTGTATCCGGTCGCTCATCTCCGTTTGACATCTGGAATGTCTCGAACACGCTCTCATCACGCAATCCTAGTGTAACACCCACGCTTATTCTCTCTACTTCTGTCTGGTTCTTTAGTCTAAGCAGTGTCACGCTTATGGTGTCTCCCACTTCATAAGATACGACCTTCTTCACTACCTCGGTGGAACTGCCTATGTCTTCTCCGTCTATGCTTATGATGACATCCTGAGGCTGTATGCCTGCTTGGTCTGCCGGGCTTCCTTCTACCACATCGTTTACCATTGCACCTTCATTCGGTTCTATGTTGTAAATTTGGGCGAGGTCTTCATCGAGGTTTCTCACGGTAAGACCAAGCATGGGTCGTTCTATCTTGCCGTCATCTGCTAAGTCCTGCACTATCCTCTTTACAATGTTGATTGGTATAGCGAAGCCGATACCTATTGAACCACCGCCGGTTGTGGAATAGATAGCAGTGTTCATCCCGATGACCTCTCCATAGATGTTGAGTAATGGTCCTCCTGAGTTACCCTGGTTGATGGGTGCATCTGTTTGTATGTAGTCTTTGAATGAGGCGTCCCTGTCTATAAAGGTGTCCCTGCCGGTAGCGGATATGACACCCATGGTGAAGCTCCCGCTTAATCCGAATGGGTTACCGATGGCGACCGCAATATCACCAACTCTGATTTCGGAGGAATTGCCAAGGGGAACAGTGGGGAGTGGTTCATCTGATTCGATTTTAAGCAATGCTGTATCGGTCTTATCGTCTGTTCCCACGATTTCCCCCTCGAACTCCCTTTCATCTGCCAGAACGATGGTTACATTAACTGCATTGGCTACTACATGGTGGTTGGTTACCACATAGCCGTCGTTTGAGATGATGAATCCAGACCCGAATGCTTCCTGATACCGTTTGGGCATATCTTCCTCATCCTCATCCATAAATGGTCTGAAGAAGTCGTAGAAGTCGAATGTGCGGTTATCCTGAGTAATTTCCATTTCGGAGCGGATATTTACCACAGCGGGTATCCTCTTATCGGCTATCTCACGCAAGGAGTTCTGTAAATCCATCACCGAAGAATAAGGAGTAATAGGTGTCTTATCAGTCATAGTGATTGATTGGTCTTGAGCTGAGGTTGCATTGGGGGATGTTTGACTCTCTGTGTTTTCCTCTTCACCGTCTAATGCTTGCTTAAGGCTTTCCGACATCCCGTTCTCGGTCTTCTCTTCTGCGATACCTTCCGAATCTCCACATGATAAGAAGATTGGCAGAAAAAAAATTGATAAGATTAGACCTACTAAAAGAATGGTTTTTGTTTTTTTCATCATAATCCTAATAATACCTCCAATATTAGTTTAGCTTAGATTTTTCCTTAAATTGTGTCAATATTAAACACACAAATTAATATAAAAAAGCACATCTCATTATAAAAATATCAAAAAAAATATTCATTACAAAATACCGTTCATATTCAAATGTACTCAATAAATCAGCTAAATTGACGAGAAAGATAAGCATAAAGGTTTTATTTTAATTATTTAGCAGAATGATATTTTCTTATGGTATTGCTATTATTAATTTTACCATAATCCAATTGCATGGAGGATTTATATCTATTATGAAAAATATATCCATTATTATATTTGCTGTTTCCATTATCATAACATCATTGCCGGTTATCGGATTAAGCCAGACCGAAATAGACCCGCAAAACATAATCAAGGATATCGAAGGTGGTAGGAAAATCATCATAAATTCAGCAGTGATAACCGGGGAACTCGACTTCTCCAAAGTAGCTTCAACCATAAAATATGAAAATGAAAACATACCATATATCCAAACCATGGTCAAATTCACTAAATGCATCTTCGAGGGGGAAGTCAAAGGTGTGAAATCCTTGTTCAAACATAATGTAATCTTCACCGATTGTTCATTCAATCACGAAGTAGACTTTACACAGACTGTATTCTCAAAAGATACACTTTTTGAAAGGTCCACCTTTATGGAGAAAGCAACATTCTATGAGAGCCTTTTCGATGAGGATGCCAGCTTTAAGGGGTCATTCTTCATGGATAAGTCCAGTTTCGGTGATGTGGTTTTCTCCGGTGTAGCCTTCTTCTCGGAATGTGAATTTAAAGAAAATGCAAACTACAAAAACACCACATTCATAAAGACATCCAACTTCTTGAAAGCAGAGTTTTCCGAAATCGCTTTCTTTGAATATGCCGAATTCCAGGATGTGGCCGGATTCGGTGGTGTGCGATTCCTCGGGGATACATACTTCAATATGACCACATTCCATAAAATAGCTTACTTTAAAATGGCCGAGTTCTACAAGGATTGCGCATATGTTAAGGTAAAGTTCTTCGGCGAGGTCAACTTCCAGAAAGCGATATTCGATGGAGACACTTACTTCAATGATGCATCCTTCGAAGATAAAGTTGACTTCTCGGAAGCTGTTTTCAGTAGTGATACAGACTTCTCTGGAGCTACTCACAACGGAGAACCTTTCAACCCATCAAATGATGAGGATGACGATGACGATATCATAATCGACGATTAATGAAAGATACATTGGATACTTAACTCTAAAAGTCTCACCGGGTAGGTTTCTTCATTATCTATTAGGTACTAAAAAAAGGAAATTTTCGCAAAATATAAAATTTTAGTACTTTTTTATTAACGATTTACAGAAAAAAAATTTGGGATTACCGTTATGAAGAAAATCATCATTTCTTTATTATTAATAACTATCCTCGCTTTTATCTGTCTGTGCGGAAGTTCGGAAGAACAGTCTGCCGAGGATGAATTCCAGGACCTACAGAAAATCAAAATCGAAAGCGTCGAGGAAAAAGAAAGCATCGAGGAAAAAGTCAACATCACCGATGAGAAACCCGATATCCGATTCTCCATCGGTGTATATAAGTCTATATCCAGCGGGATTATACTCCTGGCCGACGCACTTGGCTATTTCAACGAATTGGGTCTCTATCCGACAATCATATACTACAATGATTACGAGACATTGGTGAAAGCCTTCCAGAACGGTACCATAGATATAGCCCCTATCGGGCTTTACGAATCTATGCTACTCCTGTTGGAAGGAAAAGAGTTCTTGGGTGTGATACCACTTACTTATAAAGGATTAACACTTTCTACTAATCCCAATTCCGCTATCGTAGATATAAGAAGCATTGAAGATGGAAAACTCGGGGTGAGCGAAGGTTTAATCGATTTGTTCATCTTACACAAAGGCTTAACAGCTTATCAAGATATAAACATAGATGACATTTCACTCTTCTATATGCCTAGACCACATGTCCACAAAGCGTATGAGCAAGCACTTATCGATGGAGGTCTATTCTCCGCTTTTACTTCTCCTCCGTTTCATGAGGTTAATGTCATACTAGAGCCTACAAGATTCGCTTCATATAAAGTGGAAACACTACTAGTCAGCCTCGGGTTTGAAGAGGCTAACGGAGAGGGTATCGGGTTATTCATTAAGGCTTATAAGAAAGCTCTCGCTACTTTTAAACAGCATAGGAAAGAAGCAACCGAAATCATCATACATGAAGACCGGCTTAACGTACCTCTTAGAAACTATCAAAAAGCCGAAGCTTTCGAACCTCTCATCGAACTAACTGACGAGGATAACAAAAATAGAATCGAAGGTGTTACCAACAACGAGGAAATACTTAGAAATAAATTCTTCCACCCAAACGGTATTTATAACAAAGAAGCCAACGAAATGCTGGACTTTATCGTCGAAAACATCGAACCATACCACGAAGAAAGGTATAAAGACCGCATAGAAGACATCAAACTGAAACTCCTTAGGTCTACATTCTTTAATATTTTATATCTCGCAGAAACCGGTTTCAATTATATTCCAATACAGGAAATCTCGGTTACACAAGAAATGAAAAACAAATGGAAAAATAGTATAAGAAAAGTCAAAGCATTAAACACCAATCCAGATTTCGGCAAATACGGACTCGACTTTAACTACAAAATGACCCCTCCTCAAAAGAAGGAACAATATAAGCCAAACATTACCAAACCAGACTTTGTTAAGGAAAAGACAAAAACTACATATAAAGATACCTACACCGATGAAGCTACACCCGAAGATGAAGCCGCATCAGACGATGAAGCCGCATCAGACGATGAAGCCGCATCAGATAATGAAGCTACACCCGAAGATGAGACACCTCTTGATGAAGATAGGGCTATGACTGGAGACATTGATGACGATACCGATGAAGATGCATCGGATGATACCGATGAAGATGCATCGGATGATA
>CAYUUC010000173.1:0-7475 GCA_964447635.1 uncultured Spirochaetia bacterium | reverse complement strand
TCCGTGTTCTACTATGACAAACAGTGGTAGTACAGTTTAGATTCAATACAAGTGGTATCATAGGTTTACCTACGATATGACTTCTTCCTATAATGGTTGCTCTTTTACCTTCGGTTTCTATATTGTAATGATTTAACAGTTCAACGATACCAGCTGGAGTGCATGGGGCAAGTTCACCACTACCGATAAGGAGTCTTCCCAGATTGAATGGATGGAAGCAATCTACATCTTTATCAGTGTTGATTAGTTCCATGGTTTTAAGTTCATTAATGAATTTTGGTAGTGGTGATTGAACGAGAATAGCATCCACGGTATCATCATCGTTTAACTTAAGAATGGTTTTTTTCAGGTCTTCCACGAGAGTGTCTTCGGGCATTCTTATAACTTCGGACTTCATACCGAGTTTTTCAGCTGTTTTATGTTTGGTATTAACATAGACTTCAGAAGCGGGGTCATTTCCAACCAAAACCACACTAATTCCTGGTTTATAGTCTAATTTTTCTATCTCATTCTTAACTTCTCTTCTAATTTTCTTTGCTACTTCTTTTCCATCTAAAATTTGCAAAAGGGACCTCCTTAAAGATTAAAAATAAAATCAAGTTTCATTATTGGAATTTTTTCCTTTAATTTTATCCCATAAAGACTGTTTACAGTAGATTTTCTTACTGATAGATTCAATTTCATCGATAGAAAGTCCACTACCTTTAACTCTTGGAGAACCGCCGATAATCTCAGAACCTCCCCATTTGTTTGCTTCATCGAAGGGGCTGACGTTTTTATCAGCCTTATTTAGAGCTTTATAAAGTGGTGTTAGGTCCGGGCTTATAAATTCATTAGAGAGTCTTAGAGTATATTTAGTAGGGTCATAGTTTGACCGTAGAATTATGATGCCGACTTTTCCCTGATACTTTGATTTGAGGAATTCTTCTACTGCATATATACCGGCGTCTGATTCGCATATGATAAGGTATTTGGAGTTGAGCATCTTCATTTTGGAGTGTTCGGTGATATTAAAGTCTTTGTTGCGGTCTTTATTCTGTCCATATACGACGATGTCTATCTTACCAAGCATAAGCATAGTATACTTAAGGAAGTCGATATTATTCCATTTACCACTTGATTTAAGATTTTTCTCCTGTTCGAGTAGTTTTTCAATGATTATTTTTTGGATTCATAAGTTGTAGGAGCATACCCGGTAAAAGAGCCCATAGTAAATCCATGGACATCGATTATACCTTCTACACGAGTTAATCGTATAGCTTTTTGGAGGATATTATCCTCATCTTTCAGAAGCTCATTATAATTGCATAGTATCCATACAGCGAGGACTGCATCGAAATCTGGTTCATTAAGATAGATATCCCATTGCCCTTCTTCCAGGGTAAGGCCTTTCATCACCATAATCATAGCTTGTTCACAGCTGGATAGGGTAAAGTATCGTATCACACCTTCGTGATGGTCGAGATTATATTGGAATTTCTCATTGTTTACAAAAGGAGCTCCTTTATATGCACCATCGATAAATATTGTTCTATTCTTATATTTCTTAAGTTGGTTCGGTGTTACGGTTATGTCTCTTTTAACTATGATATGTACATTGGGAGTATCCTTTTTTATAATTATGGGATATTTTCTTTCTTCGTTCTGTTCAAGTATTTTATAATTGATATTATCGAGATTTTTTTCCTTTTCTTTTTCCATTAATTTAAAAGCACTCCTGATGATTATGAAAACATTTTTTATGTACACCAATATAAACTAATAATTATATGCATTTTTGTTAATAATGGTTGTTTTTTTATGTTGAATCCATAGAATTTGTTTGGTCTTTATAGTTTTATGATATTAGGGATTGATAAGACTCGTTACCGATAAAAATGAGAGAATAAAATTATGACCAGCTTTTATTCAGATTCCTCGGCTGGTGGATTAACCCATACATCATTGAAATTGAAGCAATACGGACAGTTGTATACCAAATCAAAAGGATAGTTAATATCAAATTCCTGTCCGGTCTTTTTTCCGGTTTTAGAGAAATAAATCTCAAATTGTAATCCCATATCATATCCTATCGAATAGAATATATCTTGAAGAGTTCTTATTTGACTTCTGGAATATCCTTCCCACTGGTAGAACAGTATATCTCTATTACCTTGTGGAAGGTCGAATTTGGATATATAATAATTTTTATAATCGAAATTAATCCCTTCTATATAGCAATATCGATTTTCTACAGAAGAGATAATATCGAGAAGCTTATCTTTATTCTGTTTAGTTACATCGTTGTTTAACTTATACCAATTGCCGTTTCTGGTATAACTTTGATTTAATAATTCTTCATCTTCTTTCCTGTCTTCTTTTATCAGCTGGTTTTGGAAGAGGCTCTCGAATCTAAACCATTCTACTTCCTCTGGTAATCCGGTTTCATAATAAGTTGTGAGGTACTTTTGGTCTTCGGAATTCAGCTTATCTAGTATCTCTTTAAACTTATCCTTTTCTACACGCAGAGGGGGGAATCCTTTATATGGGGTATAGGTCATACCTTCAAAATCGATAAGACCTTCTCCACCGGTTGCCATGAATAGGTCATCATTCTGTCTTATGGAAACAGCTTTTTTATCCAAAGTAACGCTGTTACCTAATGGAACTCCGGTGAAGAATTGAAATTTCACTGTAATTTTTTCTTCATCTTCGATAATATCTGTTATTGCTGATACAACATCGGCGAGGTAATATTTATCAGTATAAAACCAGATATTGTTCCATATTTCCTTATCTAAATCCTGGAAATAGTAATCATAAGGTGTTAGGTATTCATAAACTTCCCTTCCATCTTCGGTAATTGCTGTTCCACCGATTGCTGGACCGGAAGTGCAAAATCCTAATAATAGGAAAAGAGTAAAAATAGCGATTATTATCAACAAATTTCTTACAATAATTTTATTTCTCATAATAAATAGGATTGCTCCTTTCGATATCATTTATATTGCTTTTATCATAAGGATAAAGCACAAATGTATATTTTTCTAAATAATAAATCTAAACCATACATCATAGTGTAATAAATAAGATAATACAAAACAGGAAAATTATTAAGAAAGATAGCAACTTTTGTATCATTTTTTAACTATTATTCAATGGTATTGAATATACCATTTTCAATTGTAGTGATATAAACTTTTTCTAAAGCTTGGTTATCATTCTTACCATAGTTTATGACCAATTCTTCGCCCAACTTAATTTTTTTCATATTTCTGAGGGTCTTCACCAGCGTATCTCTGGAGAGGTTTTCACCGGCTATTTCAATTGCTTTTACTAGGACCATCGCATTAATATATCCTTCCATACGATAATAGTTCAGATTATATTCTGGATAGTATTTATGGGAAAGGTTGTGGTAAGTTTTCAATAATTCGGTATGAGTGTCCCACGGATTAGGCATAACCTGTGTTATGTATATGTTTGCCCGGCTTTCTTCTGTATATCCGATAAACTGATTGATTAGACTAAGGGTTTCGAAGCCTTCCGAAGTCATATAGAAGTATAATTCAGGTTTGAGACTTCTTACTTGGTTTATAAACCCGCCAGCTTTATCTACACTACTAAAGACGAGGACTGCTTCTGGGTTTGAATTAACAATATCAGAGGTAAGCTGCGTAAAATCTGTATCTTGTGGTGAAATACTTACTTCTGTAACCGGCTTTAATTCGTATTTGAGGAGAGCTTCTTTTGCCTTGTTTGTTCGAGTTAAGCCATATCCATCATCCTGTTTTAGTATTGCTATCTCTGATACTTCTAATGTTTCTACAAGGAATTGGATAGCTTTATCTATTTCATCTTTGTAGGAGGCTCTTACATTAAAGACATAATCATCATATATAGACCTGAAAACATCATCCCCGGAAGATATTCCGATAATAGGGATTTGATAATTCTCCAGTAGTGTGACAATCTTAGAGGCTGTGTAACCAGAGGGGTAATTGAATAAGGATAGTACTTTATCTTTATTAATAAGTCTCAAGGTTTTTTCCATAGTGGTATTTGGTTCGAGATTATCATCATAAGTTTTAATAGATATGGTTCTACCATTTACCCCGCCCTTATCATTTATATTCCGGATATATGTTAATGCTCCTTCCAAGAGCTCATTACCGATGAAACCCACAGGTTCCTCATTGAAAGGAGCGGTCATTCCAACAATGATTTCGCTATCACTTACTCCTTCTATGAATAGTTCTTGTTTTCTATTATTCTCATCATCAGATTCTGAGCATAGAACTATGATTAATCCTGATAAAAATATAACGATAAACGAGATGATTTTTCTTAACATTATTTACTCCTTATTGCTGTATGAAGTATAAGATAAGCAAAAATGACGGGATGAAAAAATTTTGGAATGGTAAGTAAACAGCCATTAGATGCTTTATCAGATAAAACTTCAGTTAGATATTCTAGAAATATATAAATATAGATAATTATAATAGGAGAACATATTGCTTAGTAGATAGCAATCGTTCTCCATATATTGATTAGACAAAGGATTTTAGTTAACGGTAGCTTCTTTTAGCCAATAGTAATGGCTTTCTTCGAGTTCTGTAATAGAAGGCATAGGATAATAGATTTGTTTGTCTTTTTCGTTAATCCAAATACCATGTCTAATCTTGATAAATGGGATATTATCGAAGATAGACTTGAGAGAGATGGTTTTAGTTCTTTTATCCGGTCCTTTTCTTTTTAGTTCGAGGAATGCTGCTCTAAGATATCCGGGATGAACTCCTGGTAATGGGGAGGAATATAGGATTTCTCTACCGCTAGTATCAACGATAGAATCCGGGTCGATATCTATTTGAATCATAGCACTTTTAGGCACCCCTTTAGTTTTATCATTAGCTAAGAATTTGCCGAATTCTGGCGGTGTATAGCTTGTAGCTATGAGGTAGTATAGAGGGGACATAAGCTGGAGCACTCTTATTTTTTCTTCCTGGTGTGGAATATGGTATTCACCTTCCTGTTTATTAAGTTTGAGAGCTTTACCACCGGTGGTAATGAGGTACATATCCTGAAATGCTTCTATATCTATGTGTTCAAGTATCCTATATGAGGATATAAATTTAGTCTTTTTTGGTCTTCCATCATCATGATAGCATTCTGCGAGTTTTTCATCAATAAGGAAATAATCATTTCTAAAATTAATATCGACTTCGACGAATACTACCTTGCCTTTATAATTTTTCGGATAACTAATAGCATAATGTCTTCCGAAAGCTTTCGGATCCAGCTCGGATGCTACTAATGCGCTATTAGGGTATATTAAACAATATAAATGTTTTTGAAAGTTACTCATATCTTACTCCATAAAATAAATTCTATCCTAATATAAGAATATAATAAATTTGTTTAAATAGTGTTAATATATATACCCGTATAATTTTAAATTTTTAGTCGATTTCTTAGATTTGCAAATTCTAAAATTCGGTCAGTATTTTCCCATAATCCTTTTGTTGAAATTGTATTAACCCATAAATGGACAAGTTTTATGCGAATCGTACTCAGACGATTTTGAAAGCGGCTTAGTATAGAACTCAAATAAAAATCATAAAGTTTTATCCAAAAATCTACTCTAATTTTCATTATATCCGAACATAAAATTAAGAAGCCTTATAGTGTTATTTATTAGAAGTTTATAGGTATATTTTGAGAGATACTCATGTGTTTCTAGGACATTCATAATTATAAAGGACACAAGGGTATAATTAATCCGCCTATTATAGAAATTTAATGATAGAAGCGGATTAGCATATATAAACTTCCTTCCTGATAGATAACTTAATAGTAGAAAAGGATTTATTCTATAAAGGCTTATAAAATTCGTTTATAAATCTGTATCAAGGAGGAGAAGATTTATATGATAATCAATCACAATCTAGCTGCAATAAATTCTCATAGACATTTCAGCATAAATGTAGGAAAGCTCGATACAACCCTCGAAAGGTTATCCAGTGGTTTACGGATAAATAGTGGAGCAGATGATGCGGCTGGTCTTGCTGTATCAGAAAAGATGAGAGCTCAGATAAGAGGTTATCAACAAGCCTCTAGGAATATTCAGGATGCGGTATCTTTAATACAAACCACCGAAGGTTTCCTTAAGGAGAGTAATTCTGTCATACAGAGGATGAGGGAACTTGCGGTACAGGCTGCGAACGGTACTTATACCAGAGAAGACCGTTCTCAAATAAATGTTGAAATAGACCAGATGATTAAGGAATTAAACCGGGTTCATGAAGATGCTAAGTTTAATACCCTTAGACTTCTAGATGGATATACCCTAGGAGCAAACAGTTTTGGAGGTAACCCTCCTACAGAACCTATTGACACCGCTAGAAATCCCAATTTCAATAACCAGGCAGGAGATGCGGGAAGGAATGGTTTAGTTATTCAAGCGGGTGCTAATACAGACGAAAGGATGTTTGTAGATGTAGAAGCATTTAATACCTACGCTCTTGGATTAACTGACCAGCCTGGACAAACATATAGAGACTTAAACGGGGTTAATAATGACCATCAGGTTTGGAGAGAAACATCATTCTATAATGAGAACCCAGTAAATCTTGATGAGATTTTATACCTGGAAGCAGCGATTCAAGACCCTGTAAATGATGTCACCATTAATTTATTAGCTCCTGAAGATGGTAATAGAGTTGATGTTACTACATCGGAGAATGCTACCGCTACTATCGCTGCTTTAGATGTGGCTCTAAATAAGGTTAATAAGCAAAGGGCTGACCTGGGTGGTTTTCAGAATAGGTTAGAGATGGCAAGGCGTGGCGTGGATATGAGTGCGGAGAATATTCAGTCTGCTGAATCACGAATAAGAGATGCAGATATGGCACTGGAATATGTAGAGTTTACCAAAAACCAAATTCTATCACAATCATCAGCAGCTATGACAGCTCAGGCTAACTCCAAATCTCAACTTATCTTCCAGATTATAGGTGGTTAAACAGAATAGTAAAAGTACTAAATTAGTTATTCTGCTCATTTATTGAAGAAGAATTGTCTACGAAGAATGGGTTATTTACATTTTCACCATAGGTTATATCACTGATAGATAAATCGCCATTCCTGGTTATATAAAAACCAGTATCGGTTATATAATCTAGATAAGCTTTTTTTAATCTAGCGCTACTATTTTCTATATATATAGCATACTTTAAATAGGTCATATCTATATCTTTAAAGGTTATATCCGGGCTATTGTTGTCCGCTATGATTATTCCATACTCATCCGATTTTCTTATTATGGAGTCGCTAATCAATAAATCTGATTTTCCCTTCGAATAGATACCGCCGATTTGGTTAGAGGATATGAAGAGGTTTTCTGCTTTTATGTTGGATTTATCTAGTATATAAAATGCATCTTCCTTATTGTTTTCTATATTGACGCTTGATAAGTTTATATTTGATGATATAAC
>CAYUUC010000172.1:0-7528 GCA_964447635.1 uncultured Spirochaetia bacterium | reverse complement strand
ATTTAATTTATGGTAATAAATAAAATTAGGTTTATCTAAAAATCAATACTGAAGAATATATTAATATTTGATATTGGTTTTATAATACCAATAATATCAATTATTGGTATTAAATGTTAATGTGGTTTATTTGTAGAAAAGGTATCTTATCGCTATCAGCTTTCTGAATAAAATTCTCCTTATTTCTTAATACTGTATTAATATCTTAACTAAACAAAAAATATTTGGGAAAATTAAAAAGAATTTCCCTAATTTTTAAGACTTAACACATAGATAAAATTTATTACCGGCTAGCAGTTTTTATGATTCTGTTAACTTAGTGTTAAGATAAAGTTGGGTAAGGGATTACCCGCATAAAATAGGTTTTTGGAAAGATTCCTGCGTTTTATGAATCGTCTGGTTTCAATATGATAAACCTAAAGGCAAATTAATAAATTTTAACCTTTTTTTTCGAATAATTTTTTATATAATCATGTATACTTAATTAAGCATATTTTTACTTGGGAGATTAGCTATGAAAAAAACCGAATCTGATAATCCTGAAACATTAAACCAGAAAAAAAGAAATGAGGGATTGAAGATAAATCGTCTTTTTACATCAAAAAACATGGATGTCTTCTCTATGTTCGAATACGAGATGAGAAGCTCAACCATAAGAGAACATACCGGCAAGACCGTCTTCGAAATGAAAAATGTCGAAGTGCCTAAGGACTGGTCGCAGATGGCTACCGACATCCTCGCTCAGAAATATTTCCGTAAAACCGGCGTCCCGCAGAAGGACGAGAACGGCAAAGTCATCAAGGATGAGAATGGCAAACCGGTAACCGGTTCGGAAAACTCCATCAAACAGGTAGTACATCGCCTGGCTTGGTGCTGGGCTGATTGGGGTATGAAATATGGTTATTTCGCTTCCGAAGAAGATGCAGAGGCATTCCGGGATGAGATGTCTTATATGCTACTTAAGCAGATGGCCGCTCCAAACTCGCCACAGTGGTTCAATACGGGGCTTAAGTATGCCTACAACATCACCGGTAAGCCACAAGGGCATTTCTATGTAGACCCGGAAACCGGCTCGCTCAAACAGTCTGAGGATGCTTACACCCGACCGCAACCCCACGCATGCTTTATACAGTCCGTGGAGGATGACCTGGTGAACTACGGGGGCATCTTCGACCTATTAACAAGGGAAGCACGCATATTCAAGTATGGTTCGGGAACCGGGACTAACTTCTCCGCATTAAGGAGTCGTGGTGAGCCTTTATCAGGTGGAGGAGTCACCTCCGGGCTGATGAGCTTTTTGCAGATTTACGACAAGGCAGCGGGGGCGATTAAGTCCGGTGGTACCACCCGAAGAGCGGCTAAGATGGTCATAGTGAATATTGACCATCCGGACATCGAAGAAATCATAGATTGGAAGATGATAGAGGAGCAGAAGGTCGCATCCATGGTTGCCGGCTCCAAGATAAACAAGAAGCACCTCAACAAAATCATGAGAAGCGCTGTGGAAAAAGGCTTCGACGAAGAGAAGAACCCCAAGCTGAAAAAACTCATCTTCAAAGCTCATAAGCTCAACATACCCATCAACTACATCGATAGGGCGTTGAAACTCGCTAAGCAGGGTCTGACCGAATTTGACTTCCGTACTTACGATACACACTATGAGTCGGATGCATACGAGACGGTTAGTGGTCAGAACTCGAATAACAGTGTCAGGATAACTAATAACTTTATGGATGCCGTATTGAATAAAGAAGACTGGAACCTGGTGAATAGGGTGGATAATAAGGTAAGGAAGACGGTGAAGGCTCATGAGTTATGGGATAGGATAGCCTATGCAGCATGGTCATGTGCTGACCCTGGACTACAATTCGATACAACCATCAATGAATGGCACACCTGCCCGAAGGATGGAAGGATTAACGCATCCAATCCGTGTTCCGAATACATGTTCCTCGATGATACTGCTTGTAACCTCGCCAGCCTAAATATGGCTAAGTTTTATGATTCGAGTACCAGCAAAATCAAGGTTAAGGAGTATCGACACGCAATCCGTCTATGGACAATCGTATTAGAGATATCTATCCTCATGGCTCAATTCCCGAGTAAAGAGATAGCCCTACGCTCCTACGACTTCCGAACCATAGGACTGGGTTATGCTAATGTCGGTTCTCTTCTGATGAGGATGGGTATACCCTATGATAGCCAGAAAGCGCTAGCCCTGGTTGGTACGCTGACCGCTATCCTTACCGGTGACGCTTATGCTACTTCGGCAGAGTTGGCTTCCGTTCATGGACCATTCCGGGGATACGCTAAGAACAAGGATGACATGCTCCGTGTGATACGAAACCACCGTAGAGCTGCCTATAATGCACCTCCGGATGAGTATGAGAGACTCACCGTAAGGCCTAAAGGCATAAACCAGCATATAGCACCCCGCAATCTTAGAGAGAAAGCTAAAGAGAGCTGGGATAGAGCATTGAAGCTAGGCGAGAAACATGGATACCGTAATGCACAGGTTTCCGTTGTCGCTCCCACTGGCACAATCGGCTTGGTTATGGATTGCGATACCACTGGAATAGAGCCTGAATTTGCCCTGGTGAAGTTCAAGAAGCTGTCCGGTGGTGGCTATTTCAAGATTGTGAACCAGTCAGTGCCAAAAGCGTTAAGAGTGCTAGGTTATAAAGAGAATGAGATAAAAGATATCGTATATTATCTGAAAGGACACGGTACACTTAAGAAATGTCCTGAGATTAACCATGAGTCGCTGAAGAGGAAGGGCTTCACTGAAGATATACTGGAAAAGATTGAACAGACTTTACCGCAGGCTTTCGAGTTGAAACATGCATTTAATGTATGGTCATTGGGTGAGGGGTTCTGCAGGGATATCCTTAAGATAGACCAGGACATACTTGATGAGCCTGATGCCAACATCCTACTGGAAATAGGTTTTACCAAGGAGCAGTATGAGAAGACCAACCGATATGTATGCGGAACCATGACCATAGAAGGAGCACCACACCTGGAGAAAGCGAACTATCCGGTCTTCGATTGTGCGAACAATTGCGGTAAGAATGGCACACGACTGCTTGATTACTCTGCTCACATCAACATGATGGCGGCGGCTCAGCCTTTTATCAGCGGAGCTATCTCCAAAACCATCAACATGGAAGCATCATCAAGCATAGAGGATGTTAAGAAGGTGTACATGTCATCATGGAAAAGCATGTTGAAGGCAATCGCCCTGTATCGTGATACATCCAAGCTATCCCAGCCATTGAATGTGACGAGTGATTTCGAGTTCGCTGACCTATTCGACTTCGAAAACATAGAAGATATCGATGAAACACTCACTGAAGAAGACATACACAAGATGGTCATCGCAAGGGGCGAGAAGCGTCCACTACCCAATAGGAGACCAGCAGGCTTCACTCAGAAAACCAAGATTGGCGGTCACAACATCTATGTAAGGACAGGCGAATATGAAGACGGCTCCCTGGGTGAAATCTTCATCGATATGTATAAGGAGGGTGCACCGTTCAGGAGTGTGATGAACTCTTTTGCCATCGCCATCTCCATCGCCCTTCAGCATGGCACACCATTGGAGAGATTCGTGGATGCTTTCACCTTTACACGGTTTGAGCCGTCCGGTATGGTCATTGGTGACCCGTATATCAAGAACTGCACCTCGATACTGGATTACATCTTCCGTATGCTGGCGGTGGAGTATATGGGCAGGACCGACTTCGCTCATGTTAAGCCAGAAGATAGTAAGGAGATAGAGATAGAGCCGGATGATAAGAAGAAGGACAGTCTGAACCCGAACAAGAAGAAGCTCCTCATCGACCCCATAAAGCGTATCGTGGAGAAAAACCTGGATGAGGTTAAAGATGCCCGGCTGAAAGGCTACACCGGAGAGCAATGCTCCAATTGCGGTTCGATGAAAGTAAGGCGGAATGGAACATGCTCGGTGTGTGAGGAGTGCGGGACTACTACCGGTTGTTCATAAGCATATCCAATTCTCAAAAAAACCATCTATTCCTTTGAACAGAACACTAAAGATGCTGTTCAATCGATTCATTTCTTGCCTTTTTACCCAAAACTTTTATATCATATAAATTTATGAAGAGAAAAATAAACAGAACCAGCGGTATATTAATACTCATTTTAGCTACAGCTTTTTGGGGGAGTACTTTCGCCTTCACCAAAGAACTAACCACCGAGTTGACACCATTATGGGTGGTTGCTATACGGTTCAGCATTACGGCACTTATACTCCTGGCTATGTTCTTCCCGCAGGTGATATGGGTTTTCAAATCGCATCTTAAGAGGGAGCTTCCCTGGCTGGCTTTGCTGGGATTGGTGAACTTCTTAGCCATATTCCTGCAGACAGTTAGTCTAACAGAGATACCCGCCTCGAACAACGGTTTCATTACTTCGTTTGCCTTGCTCTTAGTCCCTTTTTTAGAGTTTATCTTCCGTAAGAAGCCCGTTCATACAAACATCAAGGTAGCGGTGCTTGTTCTATTAGTCGGGATATACATCATGTCATACGGCTTCTCCCTTCCCAAGAGGGTGATAGCAGGTGATATGATAGCACTATTATCCGCACTAGCCTATGCCTTCTATATCATCCTTGTGGACATCCTATCCAAGAAGGTGAATGCGGGTGTATTGATGTTCTTTGTCTTTTTGGTTACCGGCATCATATCCATACCCCTGGCTTTTATCCTGGATGGTAGGCATTCTCTTTTTACTCTGGAGGCTTTATCCCAACTTAGTCCTTCAACATACTTTAATATGGGCTTCCTTATCTTTATGGGGACAATCATCCCATATGTATTCATGGGTATAGGTCAAAGGGTGACCGATGCAAGCACAGCTTCCATGATATACATATTGGAACCCGTTTTCGCTATGATGATTGCATTACTGTTTTTTGGAGAAGAGCCGATAATGGTTAAGTTTGTAGGCGGAGGTATCATAATGATAGCCCAGTTTATTGGCATTAGGAAAGGCAGACGGACGGCACGAAATCCGGTTAAGATGGAGGTAGAACCATTAGACGATTAATCGATAACATAATCAGGAAGTTAAACCGTATTAGCTATTTAATGAACAAGACCAGGAAGAACCTCTTCAGCCTTATATATGCGTTTATCTTTGCTATACATGTCATAACTTTGTTTCTGTTTCTAATCATCTTCGGTACTTATACTAATGAGTATTTCCATATTGTTGACATTGTTTTCCTGGTAACCTATGTTATATACTTCATCCTGTCTATCTTATCGAATCCAAGAGCCATCTTAAACCTTTACGGGTTTGCTCTGCTTATCATATACTTATGGATAATGGCGATGGACACATACGCTCTGCCTGGTTTCGAGCAGGGGCTTATCCATCAGGGTTTGTTTATACTGATACTCGTTCTGCGTGGTTTAAGCGTCATATCAGCTATCATCAGCAACAAGCAGGGAAGAACTTTCCTAGTCGGTTCGGTGAAGTTCCTCCCGGCACAGACATTCGTAATAGGCTTTCTTCTGGTGATACTCATCGGGTCGCTGGTTCTATCCTTGCCTGTCTCAGTAAGTGATGGTGAGAGTATAAGCTATATCGATGCTTTATTCACCTCTACTTCGGCGGTATGTGTGACCGGTCTTATAGTGGTTGATACGGGTAGCTACTACTCGCTGTTTGGACAGATTGTAATACTAATACTTATCCAGATAGGTGGTTTGGGTATCATGACCTTTGGTTCGTTCATTGCGATACTGATAGGTAATAAGATATCCCTTTCCAGCAAGCACACCTCGCTGGAGATATACGACCAGAGTTCGTTCAACACTCTGAAGGCCTTAATCAAGACCATCATCGTTGGGACATTCCTAATCGAGCTGGTAGGGGCGGTTATCCTATTCCTATCCATAGATAAGGCTATGCTCTCCCCACCTAACTTAGGCTATAAGATATACTTCTCAATCTTCCATTCTATCTCGTCGTTCTGTAATGCAGGTTTCTCGCTTAATGCCAACAATCTGATGGACTTCACATCTAACTTTTCGGTGAATGCTACGGTGATGGGTCTAATCGTGTTAGGGGGGATAGGCTTTCCTATAATGATGAACATCCGCAACTATGCTATATATTGGCTGAAGAACCGCTTCCGTAAGAAGGTAACAGCTAATGTGGTGGTGAAGCTTCAGACCAAGATAGTGATTGCGACGACGGTCTCCCTAATTTTAGTAGGAACGGTATTGTTCCTTATCTTTGAGTGGAACGGCGTATTACAGGGGGATAGCATTCCCCATAAGATAATGCAGTCTTTCTTCCAGGGGATAACCCCGCGGACGGCTGGCTTTAATACTGTGGACACCTCCGCTTTGAATGCGGCGACCTATCTCTTGCTTATACTGCTGATGTTTATCGGAGCGTCTCCCGGGTCTACCGGCGGTGGGATTAAGACTACTACATATTTCATCCTGTTCAAGGTTACCAATTCCATCATCAAAGGAGCTAAAGATGTGACAGCATTCGGCAAGCGCATCAATAACGGCATCATAAACCGTTCCATTGCGATATTCTTCTCCTATATGTTCTTAGTCTTCCTTGCTTCGTTCATCTTATTGTTTACCGACGGTTTTAACCTACTTCAGACCATATTCGAGGTGGTTTCCGCAATCGCTACGGTAGGATTAAGCACCGGTATAACCTTCGACCTTAGCACTATGGGCAAGATAATCATAACCTTGGTTATGTTTACCGGTAGGATAGGCGTATTGACCTTCTTATTCGTTTTCTTTCGACCGGTTAAGGAGAATGACATAAAGAGTCCTGAGGAGACTGTATCAATAGGTTAGATGATGTTATGAGTTTTGGCTACCAGTTTTTGCTGATATGCTGGATAAATATTTCTGCGTTTATCGGTAGCCACATTCTATCGTCTGTAAGGTCGCTGGTTTTTTTATTATAAATTCTATGAGTGATAATTCTTTCAGCAGGTTTTGTATCTTTCTCATCGTAATGCTGGTATCTAAATTCCACCCTCAAGTTTTGTAGAATTTCGGATTGGTCTTCTTCCTCACGAAATTCTTCGGTATACACCCACCACCAGATTATTTGCTGTGCTTCCTCTATGGTTAGGATAAGGCTGGCGTCTTCGTTGTTTTTTACTTTTCTGGCGAATTCTTTTGCGCGTTTTCTTGGTGTATCATCTTTGTCGGACATTATATACGATATCCTCCATAAGGGACTAATCGATTATTAACATTATATAATATATTCAACATCGCTTGAGAACATAATCCATATATATATATAAAATAAACATAAAATGAAATTTAACTCAATAACACAGACAATAAATTTTGCAAACCCTAGGTATATAATCGGTATTTATTCTTTTATTAAACCTATTTTCCAAAATAACCGAAGAGGAATTGGTATTATAAAACAGTAAAAAAGAACTGATGGTAAAAATTCTTTTAAGAATATTAAATTTATACATACTGAAAAATATTAGTAAATTTAT
>CAYUUC010000171.1:0-7553 GCA_964447635.1 uncultured Spirochaetia bacterium | reverse complement strand
AAGAGGATATTAGGAGGGTCTCTTTTAAAACCAGAAATTTCACAGAAGGAAAAATTTACCAGCTTTATTAAACAATCTTTTACAAAATATAATCACATAAATCATCTTCATCTTATTGAGCTTTGAAATATGTAGGTGTGGATATTTCCTAAACTACTCTAACACATATCATTTGATTTTTGTATTCATCATCAAAGATATATATCCTTTTAGAGAATCTTTATAAATCTCCTTTAATCAAAATTATCCCATTTACACCACCACTTTTTATCGTTACATTTTAATCATAATCAATATTAATCCAAAAGGGGGTGGGATTATTTTTTTAGATAGGAAAGATGCTGGTGAAAAGCTGGGAAAAGCTCTTGATAAGTATAAAGACCAAAATCCAATAATCTTAGCTATACCCAGAGGCGGTGTGGAAGTCGGCTATGAAGTAGCCAAAAATCTCAATGCTGAATTCTCACTAATCGTAACCAGAAAACTACCCATGCCCGAAAACCTGGAAGCCGGTTTCGGAGCCGTAGCGGAGGATGGTTCATCATACATCTATAAAGAAGCGGCAAGAATGTATCCCCAAAAAACACAGGAAAAAATCATCGCCGGCCAGAAAGAAGAAGTCCAAAGACGTATCAAAGTATTGAGAAATGGTAAGCCATTTCCCGATATAAAAGATAGAACGGTTATACTCGTGGACGATGGTATTGCCATGGGGTCGACCATTATAGCTTCCATCAAGATGTGTAGGAACAAGGAAGCGGGAAAGATAGTGGTGGGGACACCGGTTACCGCTAAATCCACCGCTAGAAACATCGGCGAGTTGGTGGAAGATATCATCGTGCTGGAGACGCCACCGTTCTTCAGGGCAGTCGCTCAGGTCTACAGGAACTGGCATGATGTACCGGATAAAGAAGTGATAAGCATTATGAAGGAAGCCGGTGTGTTTTAGTCTATAACATGGCTAATCTATTATTTTTGATTAAGATATAAAATATAGGAAGGTTTAAAACAGATGATTGAATTGGTAAACTTCTTTATACTCATTTTTTCCACAATACTATTCCTATACTTTTATGTTTTGAGTGTAAGTCCTGCCTTCTATGAAACGGAGATAGGCAAGAAAGCATATAAAAGATGCGGAATATATAGGACTATATCAATGATATTCATGTTCATAACATGTATTAATTATGTCATTTACTATTTTTACCCATTGTCCATTTCTTTGAGTAGAAGGCTTTTCGTAAACCATTGGATTTCAGTTATAATAGGCATAGTAATCTTGATACCATCTGCTACATTGATGATAAAAGGTATTATCGATGCTGGAAAAGAAGCAATAGCCCCTCAGGAAGGACAAACCCTTTATAAAGGAATATACGATAAGATAAGACATCCCCAGGCTCAGGGCGAGGTATTCTTATTCTGGGTGATTGCCTTTATCTTGAACTCACCATTTTTAATCATATATTCGTTTATATGGCTACCTATATTCTACCTTATATGTATAGCTGAGGAGAAAGACCTATTGTTAAGGTTCGGCAAGGACTATATCGATTATAGGAATAAAACCGGCATGTTCATCCCCAGAAAGAATTACCCCTTGAACCAATAGCCGCTAATAAAAACTATAAACATATATACTCAAATATATTCTCATAATAACCGAATATTAATTAAATCTTTATAACTAATATATTTAAATGTTATGGATTAGTTTATGTGGACTTTTTAAGAAAAATTGATATATTTAAGGATATTAGAGAAGACTTCATCATAAAGATTAGCTAGATGCATATTTAATATTCTTTGTAGGCTTAAGAGGAATTAAAAATGAAAAAGACAGGTTTAACATTATTTGCAGTATTAATTATGATAGCAAGCTCTTACCTGTTCACCCAAACCAGCGTCATAAGCGACCCGAACCTGGAGCAGGTTATAAGAGAGACTATCGGCAAAGAAGACGGGGATATCACGATTGAAGAGTTGAAAAGCATTACTTACCTTAACGCAATGGATAAGGGCATCTCCAGCCTTGAAGGACTACAGCATTGCGAGAACCTTATCATGGTTGACCTGAGAGGGAACGACATCACCGACATATCTAACCTATCCACGCTACCCAGGGTGGATTACCTGAACCTAAGCGATAACAGCATCACCGATGTATCACCGTTAGCTGACTACACAATAATACTAACTTTAGACTTAAGCGGCAACTCCTTCGAAGACTTATCCCCACTATCCGAGTTGAACAGCCTGGCATACCTACATCTGAAGGACAACTCCATCGAAGACATAAGCCCATTATACGGACTGAATCTGTCCCTGCTCAACTTAGAGGGGAACGCCATCATTGACATATCCCCATTGGCAGAGATGACCGGGCTAGCCATACTAAACCTCACCGATAACGAGATAAGTAACATCGAACCGCTATCCAATCTGAGGAGTCTAACCACGCTATACCTGAGCGATAACGAGATAGGCAACATCACCAAGCTGGGCAACCTGAAGGAACTGGAGAAGCTGGACTTAAGCGGAAACCCAATCTACAACATAAGACCCCTATCCAGCTTAAGCAAGCTCATCTATCTAAACCTAAGCTCACTAAGGTTAGAAGACATAAGCACCCTTTCAAGACTAACCAAACTAAGGAGCATCGTGCTGGACGGAAACTCTATCGAAGAGATAACCGCCCTTAAGAGGCTTTATGAAGACGGGGCGTTCAGAAGCCGGATAGGTGATGAATACAACATCGTCATTACTAATAACGATATGGACATCAAACCCGACACAATCAACCGGCAGATAGTAGACGAACTCCTCTCTAATGGTGTATCCATAAAGTGGGAGGAAGGCAACAGGATACGCATCATCTTCTATGATGTCACCGGGCAGATTACCGATACAACAGGTAATGCCATTCCGGAAGCGGAAGTCAAGGTCTATGATGAGACTGCCGGCTTGATGGAGACACTGGAGACCGACGCTAAGGGCTACTACACCATAAGGCTCTCCAACGGTGCTTACACGGTCACTGCTCATGCACCCGGTCACGATAGCAAGACAGGTACCATCAATGTAGACGAAGGGAGCATCACCGGAGAGGACCTCAGTTTGAAACTCACCGTTTACCAAATCACGGGGAAGGTCAGCGATGAGGATGACGAGATAGTGGCTGAAGCTGTGGTGACCATCTATGACGAAGAAGGGATGCTGGTATCCGAGGTGAGGACTGATGAGAACGGCGAATACACGGTAAGCCTGACCAATGGTGAATACAAAGTGAGAACCAGAGCGAAAGGCTATCAGACAAACCAAAGCGGGATTGTTATCTCCAAAGGCATACTCAACAAAGGCAAAATCGTAATGCAGAAACTCGTCTATACGGTTAAGGGACAGCTGAGAGGACGGGACGGCAATACCGTCGAAAGGGCGTCTATCTCGGTAAAAGACGAGAACGGCAATACTATCTATACCACACAATCCGATGAGAACGGGACATACAAGTTAGAACTGAAGAACGGTTCTTACTCGGTGGATGTAACCGCTAAAAGATATAAACCGTTAACCAGAGAGATAAGCGTAATGGATGGCGAGCTCTTCGGTGGTAACATGGTTATGGATAGAGCGGAGTTCACACTGTCAGGAAGGGTTGTGGACAATATGGATAAGCCCATCGTAGGAGCAAAAGTCACAGTGAGAGACAAAGATGGTAACGTCGTCGCAACCACTCAGACGGACACAGATGGCAGATACTCTGTATCCCTCCCTATTGGTGAATACGATGTCACAGTTGAAGCAGACCTGTTCAAGAGACTGGATACAACTTTCCAGATAGGCGAGACCGGCGAGATTAGCGGTAGGGAAGAACTCGTCATGGATTACCTCTATGGTGGTGGGATAACAGGAAACATAGCCAATAATGAAGGCGAACCGGTCGATGATGTACTGATAACCATAATAGCATCAGACGGTAACCAATACACCACCCTAACAGACACTGACGGCAACTACATCATACCTAACCTACCGGAAGATGAATACAAGATAGTGATGGAGCATCCCAACTACATCACAGCAAACGGTAATATCACCGTGGAAGACGAAATCACCGTCTTCCCCCAAATCCTCTTCCTACTCAAGTCTGAACGAAAGATAGCCAACCTGGAGGGGATCATAAAAGATGCTCAGACCGGGGGTGGACTAGCCGGCATCCAGGTCACCCTATACAAGGGCTTCAACAATACATCCGAGGATGAAATGATGTCTGTATCATCGGAGACAGGTGGCGAGTATGACCTTAGCATAGAATCAGGTTACTATACATTGGTGCTGTCCGGCTCTAATGTTACGGATGCCTCTTACAATATAACTATAACGGGCGACCTGACCAGAGACTTCACCATCTCCGCTAAGATAGAGAGCGGTAAGGTCCGGGTTATCCTAACCTGGGGAGAGAAGCCGGAAGACCTCGACTCTCACCTTAAGATAGTGTCCGGTGATAGGGAGGGTCATATCTATTACCATATAAAGTCTTTACCCAACGGAGATAACCTTGATGTAGACGATACCGAGTCCTACGGACCGGAGACGATAACCTTCAATCTGGATAGGGACTCAGTCTATACTTACTATGTCCATGACTATACCAACCGTGAAGAGTATGGAGATTCATCAGCATTAGCCAACTCTCAAGCGAAAGTGACAGTGATTGTTGGTAGCGAGGGAGAGAACCTTACCTTCGAGTACAATGTGCCATCTAAGGAAGGAACAGTGTGGAAGGTGTTTGAGATAGTCGATGGCGAGTTCAACTCAATAAACAAGATGTACTATGTAACCGAACCATCAAAGATACCGCTCAGTTAAGATATATCTGTCCCCAACAGAATGTTAATTTTTTCTTTCGGTGAAATTTCTGTTTATATAGTAAGCATTATTAGTTAAGGCTTACTGCACAGGTCATTTAGCATCAAGTAACATTTAGCGAAGTCGAAATGACCGAACCATCCTGGATGTTGAATACAACACACTTCGACTTCAGTGTATATAATAATCAGTTTTAATATACCACAACCCAAAAACCATATAGTTTATAAATTTCCTAATTTATCATCCTAAATTTTAATATATATTTCTCTTTTTGATTTTTTATCTTTATATTTTCCTTAAACATATCTTCAGTTAAGAGAGGGCTATCTATAATTATGAAGCTAAATCGCAAAATCTTTCTGATATCATTTCTATCATATACGGCAGCCGCTTTCATATATGTATTTAATCTGAACCTATTCTATGGTGGCACCGGTCGTGTATTAAACGCTATCATCTCTGCTGGTGGGCTTTTGATATTAATCTTCCTTCCGCTAGCCTTTGTGATGGCGTATATAGCTAAACCGATAAAGAAAGCGGAACAAGAATTCGATATATACGGCTATATATCAAAACAAACCGAACACAAAGTCAATACCGCCCATCGTAAGGTATCCATATATGGTTTTTTACTACAAAACATTGCTGTGTCTATCGCCTACACTATCGGACATTTCTTTGTGTATAAAGCATATCTTGGTGTATTATTCTGGGCGAACTTTTCCCAGGTTTTCGGCTCTTTCCTAATCGCCAGTGCTATTCAGGTTATACTTTTCAACATAGTTATAGGCAGAACTAGACAAAGGATTGGCATAGAGTATATAAGCGAGCGGGACAAAATCATCGGGATTGTTTATAAGATAGGTATAACGGTGGTCTCTATCATGGTCTTCGCCTCCGTCTATTCTACCGCTATTCCTAATGCTGGTTATTCCAAGATGGAAGTCGCTCTCGGTTTATACTATACTCAGCCGGAAAAAGACTCAGCAGACACCCCTCAGGAAAAGCTCACTCTGTTTAAGGAAAAGATAGATGAAATGGAGGAAACATACCAGCGATTCGGCTCTTTCCTAAAAGAGTTCAAGGAAGATGTGGAAAGCTATAATCCTGGAAACAACACCGAAGATGAACCGGCTATCCTTACCGATGAACGAATCAGGAGTAATCCCATACTTAAAGTAATAGAAGAGTATCAGGATGGGACTTATGCAGAAGCATTGGTCTTCATACTAGTTATGATAGGGATAACCATGCTGATAACTCTCCTTATGCTTTATGATTTAAGGATGCAGATACGAAGCATCAAAACAACCATCGGGAAACTCATTCAAGATGAAAGAGACCTGACAGCAAGGCTAAGCATTACAACCATAGATGAATTCGGCGAAATCGTCTCTTATCTAAACCACCTCTTCGATAACCAACAAAGGGATATCAGGCGGATAAGGGATATGTCTGCTGGTGTATCAAAATCCGAAAAGGAACTTCGACAAACCATCGACGAGGTTAGCCAATCATCAATAGATATCAGCAAAGAGACCGACAAAGTCCATAACCTATACATAGAGCAGACCCAGCTTATAGAAGAAACCAGCTCAAACATTAACGAAATCGTAGAGTCAATAAGGAACATCAACGATGAAATGTCAAACCAAACCGCTATCACCGAGCAGACATCCGCTTCCGTCAACGAAATGGTAACAAATATAAGCAGAGTGGAGGAGATGACCTCTAAGGCAAGCAATATCGCTTCCAACCTGCTAAAAGTAACCGGCAAGGGAAGCTCTTACATAAAGGATAACAACAACGCCATGATGGACATAAAAGATGCTTCGGAGAGAGTATCCGAATTGGTCACCTCCATCAAGGACATCGCCAAGAAGACCAACCTCCTCGCTATGAATGCCTCCATAGAAGCAGCACATGCTGGAACATCCGGTAAAGGATTCGCTGTGGTCGCCGAAGAGATAAGAAAGTTGGCCGAGAACTCCTCGGAAAGCTCCCAGCAAATCATAGCAGAGATTGAACAGATGCTTCAGGTGGTCAATAACGGAGTGGAACTAAGCAAAAACACAGGGAAAGCATTTAACGACATACTGAAAGGTATCGAAGACTCTAACCAACTAATTCAGCAGATAGCACACGCCATGAAAGAGCAGGACTCAGGAACAGCGGACATCATAAAGGCAATAAGCAATATGGTCGACTCGGCTAAAGGTGTACAGGAGATGGTCGAAGTCCAGAACGAGAAAAGCACCCACATTAAAGAGTCTACGGAGAAGGTCGTAGAGTCATCTAAAGAAATCGATACCGCCACGGATAAGCAGAGTGACTCTATGAATAGAATATTGAACTCAGTAAATGTCCTGAAGGAGATAGCCGGGACTAATCGACGAACAGTGGAAATGCTCAATGAATTAACCCAGGCATACAAGATTAGTGATGAGAACGGAACAAAAGGTGAGAAGCATGAAGTTAGATTGCTGGAAGAGGAATGAGTATTGGGTTTAGGTTAACCTGGTTTAGCCTTTTTTTGGGGAGTAGAGTTTTATAAAAGAACCACCGTCAAAAGATTTTCCATCGGACCAATCCAAATTTATATTACCACGAAAATCATAAATATTTAGGTCTAAGCCGTCTTTAGGAAATTCATAAACTTTAATAGGTGCTTCTTCAAC
>CAYUUC010000170.1:0-7657 GCA_964447635.1 uncultured Spirochaetia bacterium | reverse complement strand
GGAAAAGTAAAAGCACATAAAATGATGATAAAAGGAACAAAAGAAAGTCCTAAACCTGATATATCCTATAAGAATTATATAAAACCACCTTCTATAGTACATAAAAATAGTCCAGACCCTTATATTAAACTTAATGATATTAAAAGACTCAAATCTCTTCATAATAAATTCAAAAATAATCGTATATTTATTATTGGTAACGGACCTAGTCTTAATAAGATGGATTTGAATCTATTAAAAAACGAATATACTTATGGTGTAAACAGAATATATTTGCTGTTTGATAGAATAGAATGGAAGCCATCATTTTATAGTGCATTTGATATCAGAGTGGTACCGGATAATGCTGAAGAAATAAAATCATTAGATATTGATTATAAGTTTTTTTCCAGTCGATATCGTTCACTATTAGGGGAAAAGAACAGCCATTATTGGTATTATGATAATTCAAGGTGGGATGATTTATCAAATCGATTTGAACCGGAAGTATTGTATAGCGGTTTTGGTGGAGGAGGGTCTATAACCCATCTAGCGATTCAATTAGCCTTCTATATGGGATTTGAACCTATATACTTAATCGGGGTGGATGCTAGTTATAAAGTTTTGAATACTGTTAAGCAATCCGGACCTGATAAATTTGGCGATGGTATTAAACTTGAACTCGAAAGTACAAAGGATGACGACCCTAACCATTTTGACCCTCGATACTTCGGAAAAGGAAAAAAATGGCATAATCCTAATGTTAAGGATATGTTAAGAGGATATGAGTTAATAAAGAAAGCTGTAGATAAACATAACCGGCATATATATAATGCAACAGTAGGCGGGAAATTAGAAGTATTTGAACGGGTGGATTTTGAATCCTTATTTTAAACATCATAGATAGGAGATGATATGTTTTTTAAAAGGAAGAACAAAGGCATTAATATAGGTCTAGATTTAACTTCAAAGCTAGCGCATATAAAAAGTGGAATGAAAAATAATATCAAAGGTTATTTATCAGGATTAAAGTCTATATTGAATTCTGATAAACTTATTCTCTATGTAACGGAAAAAAATTACAACGAGTTTAAAGAATTCAAATCATCAAATATAAAAATAAAAACCACTTCAAATGATAAAATCATCAAAGAAATAAATAATAAAAAAATCGATATAATTCATTTTCCTTTTAATGAAATCAGTTTTTTTCAAAAAGAAATCCCAACCATTGTGACCATACATGATTTAATACCAGAATTATTCCCTGATAAGTTTTCCAAAGGTTCTAGGTTGAACTTGAAAAGGTTTGCTTCATTTGCTGATAAAATCATAACAATATCAGAATTCTCAAAAAAAACCATCATGAAATTCTACCATAAAAGTGATGATTCTGTGGTTACTCTTTATGTTGTATTAAATAAATTGTTTGAAAAGGAATATAATGATAATGAGCTTCAGAGTATAAAGCAAAAATATAAACTCCCTGACAAATTCTTATTATATCCTGCTGCGTATAGACCTCATAAAAACCATAATATACTTTTCGAAACAGCAGGAATGATTCCCTCTGACCTGTCGTTTGTATTTACTACGGGGGAAACCCATCGACCTAAGAGATTTGAAGAATTGAAGACAATAGCCAATAACAAATACGGTGAGGACAAGTTTAAAGTAATAGGTTATATCGATGAAAAAGATTTTCCTGCTTTTTATTCATTAGCAGAGGCAGTGATTTTACCAAGCCTTGCCGAAGGTTTCGGTTATCCTGCTATTGATGCTATGATAATGAAATGCCCTGTCCTATGTTCCAATAGAACAGCTTTGCCAGAGGTGGTCGGGGATGCTGGTCTGTTGTTTGACCCAACTGACCCTGAGGATATAGCTGGGAAAGTTAATACACTCATAAGTAATGATGATATAAAGAATAGATTAATTAAAAATGGAATAGATAATTTAAAAAGGTTTAATGAAGTAGACAATGCTAATAAATTACTTCAAGTATATAAGAATACAGTTGAGGAAAAAAGGGATTAAATATGGTTTAGTTGATGAAATTAGAAATAATCATTGTTTAAGAAATACTGTTATTATGGGAAAAATGCAACCATATAACATTTATAGCTTATTCAAAGGTTTTGTTATATAACCGTAAAAACAAATAGATAAAGGAGTGATGATGAAGAAAAGAGCATTAATAACCGGTATCACCGGGCAAGACGGGTCATATCTGGCTGAATGGCTTTTAGAGAAAGGTTATGATGTTTACGGATTGATTAGGAGAAGCAGTACAGTACTATTCCAACGAATTGACCATATTGAGGACAAATTGACCCTAATTCAAGGTGATTTGCTTGACCAGAACTCTCTTATAAGTGCTATACAAGTGAGTAAACCGGATGAGATATACAATCTCGCCGCTCAGTCATTCGTCCCCACATCGTGGAATCAACCCGTATTGACTGGAGAGTTTACCGCTTTGGGTGTCACTCGTATGCTGGATTCGATTAGATTAACCAAACCTGATGCCAAGTTCTATCAGGCATCAAGCTCGGAGATGTTCGGCAAGGTGGAAGAAGTACCACAGACAGAAACCACAAAACTGCACCCCAGAAGTCCGTATGGAGTAGCTAAAGTATATGGACATTGGATAACCATCAATTACAGGGAGAGTTATGATATGTTCGCATGTTCCGGTATACTCTTTAACCATGAGTCACCGAGAAGGGGTATTGAGTTTGTAACCAGGAAAATCACTTATAATGTTGCTAAGATTAAACTGGGTATGACCGATTGTCTGGAATTAGGTAACCTTGATTCAAAAAGAGATTGGGGTTTTGCTGGTGATTATGTTAAGGCGATGTGGCTTATGCTACAACAGGATAAGCCTGATGATTATGTGGTTGGCTCTGGTGGAACCCATTCTGTGAGAGAGTTCGTGGAGATTGCCTTTAATAAAGTGGGTATAGACATCGAATGGCATGGTGAGGGATTGGAATGCAAAGGTATTAATAAGGATAATGGAAAAACTGTTGTAAAGGTGAATGAAAAGTTTTACAGACCAGCGGAGGTAGACCTATTAATCTCCAAACCAGAGAAGGCAAAAACCAAACTAAAATGGCAACCTGAAGTTAGTTTCGATAAATTGATTCAGATAATGGTGGAAAGTGATTTAAATCTGTTAAAAGGTAAAATGAAATGAAAAGTGCATTGATAACTGGAGCTTCCGGTTTTGTCGGTAAGTATTTGCTGAAAGAGCTTAAGGATAATGATTATGAAGTGGTTGGAACTGATATTGATTATACAAAGAATCATGGTTTTGATAGCTTCTATAAATCGGATATATCTAACTTTGACCAAACCTGTCAATTATTAAAAGATATCCAACCGAATGAAATATATCATCTTGCTGCTATCAGCAACGTTAAACAATCATACCAGCTAGGATGGAAGACTTATGAAGTCAATCTAAGGGGGACTCATAATCTATTAGAAAGTATTAGAGAAAATGATATAATAGGTGTTAAGATGCTGTTTATCGGTTCTTCCGATTGTTATGGGGTAATAAAAGATGAGAAAGTGCCGGAAACCAAACCCCTAAAACCAATAAACCCATATTCTGTTAGTAAAGCTTCCGCTGATATGCTATGTTACCAATACTACAAGAACTTTAACTTAAAAGTGATTAGGACAAGGTCTTTCAACCATACCGGCTTTGGTCAGAGAGATACCTTTGTTATACCCAGCTTTATAAACCAGGTGATAAAAAGCATTATAGATAAGGATTATAAAGTATATACCGGAGACTTGTCTCCTATAAGGGATTTCTCCGATGTGGAAGATGTGGTAAAAGCATACAGACAATTGATGGAGAAAGGAGAAGTAGGGGAGGTGTATAATGTTTGTTCTGGTAGGGGTTATTCCATAAATGAGCTTCTGGATTATATCATAAAGATATCCGGTGAGAATATCAATGTGATTACTGATAAAGGCAGATTCAGACCCACTGAATCACCGAAAATTATTGGTGATAATAGTAAATTAAGGAGAATCATAGATTTCGATTTCAAAGATATAATAAAAGTAATAGACAGTATGTATAATAAAATACTCAAGGAGCATAGGAATGAAGATTAACAGAGATTTTCTGGTTGTGATATGGATAGGGCGATTCTCTAGATTAGGAGGATATGGGGAAGCTACCAGAAATTACTTTAGAGCATTAAAGGAAACCGGATTGAAGGTTATTGCTTTTGATAGTGACATAATGGAAATTGTCGGTCCTTCTCCGGGATGGTTTGATATTGATATAGAAAAGAAAAAAGATGAAGTCATAATCAGCACTGAAGACCCAAATCTCTTTTTTGTTACAATAATGAATGAAACACCTGATAAATTGAAAGCTGTTAATACCTATGGTAGAAACAGATTCATTGGACATATTTTCTTTGAAACCAATTCTCTGCCTGTAGAGTGGTTAGAAACGATGTTGAATTGTGATGAGATTTGGACTGCTTCACAATTTAATAAAGATGTGTTTAGTGATGCTGGTATACCTGGTTTTATGCTGAAACATTTTCCTTTGTGTATAAATTACCAATACTTCAGCACTGATGTGCCTAAAATGGATATAAAAGAGCTTAATAATTTTGTGTTTTTAAGTATTGTATCAAACTTCAACAGGAAGGACATAGGAATGCTCCTTAGGGCATATATTAAGACATTTTATGGTTATAAAGATGTTTCTTTGATTTTAAAAACCATGCCGAATTTCTCCAATAAAGACTTTGATAGGTATATAGTCGATTCCTTATCACCTGAGTATGATATAGATGACCCTAATATACCTCACATATACTTTCTTAAAAACACACTCGGTCAAGATAGGATTAGGGCTTTATTTAAAACCTGCGATATATATGTATCTATAGAAAGGGGTAAAGGCTGGGACGTACCCGCTATGGAGGCAATGGCATGTGGTAAACCGGTTATCGGTATTGATTGGAGTGCTAACCAGGAGTTTATGAATGATGATAATTCATTCTTGGTAAAACCGCAGGATAATATGGTCTTCGTAGACCAAAGCCTCATCACGAATAAGAAGCTCTATACAGCCCAGATGTGGCCTGATGTTAACGAAGATGATGTTTATGAACAATTTAAACATGCTTATGAGGATGAAGATTTAAGGATAAGGAAGGCAGAATCAGCCAGACGAGATATTAAGGAAAATCTTAGCCTGGATAGAATTGGAAAAGCCATAGAAGATTACCTGGTAAATCTAGAAAAATATAATTTTAAATCTATTCAGAATCCAAAAATCAATATAAGAATTAAACCTATACCTCAAAAAGTAAATAAACCTGCTGTTAAAAAACCTACTGGAGAAATTGTAAGTTTTACTTTGAATAATCTTATATTAAAAAGCGGGAGTATTCCTTTATTAAGATTCGGAAAGAAGTATAAATCTTATAAAGATATTACGAATTATTATGAGAAGATTAAAAAAGAACCGTTTTACTTTAAAAGTATAGTGGAAAAGTGCATATCTGTTTCTAAGTTTAATTTTATAAAAAAATATCGCTTATATAAAAAAATGGTTCAAGCGGTGAGAAACTCTACTGTTAAGATAAAAAAAACAAATACAACCATCGATGAAATCAGGAAATATATAAGACATATAACTCCTGATATCAGCAATGATAAAGATAAATTAAACTCCAGAGAAATATTAGCACAATGGGTGGATGAACGAGTGGAGTTAATTAGCAGATTCTACCCTCTTCCTTCAAAGGATGAAGAAATAAGCAGGCTAAAATCATTACACAATAGATACTACGGAAATAGGATTTTTATCATTGGAAACGGACCAAGTTTAAATAAGCTCCCATTGGATAAATTAAAGAATGAATATACTTTCGGAGTAAATAAAATATACCTCCTTTTTGATAAAATCAGCTGGAGACCTAGCTTTTATACTTGCCTGGACTGGAGGGTAATACCAGACAGTGCTTATATGATTAACCAACTAAGGGGCATGACTTTCTTTTTCCCTGAAAGATTTAGAGGACTACTTCGAGAAGGAGACGATGTCTATTGGTATTGGTCTGTTCTAATGGGAGATAATATCAAGGAGCAATTCAATACTGATATAACCAAAGGAGTAAGAGGTAAAGGAACAATACTGTTTACTGCCATACAAATCGCTTATTATTTGGGTTTCACCGAGATATATTTAATAGGAGCTGATACAACATATAAGATTTTGAATACGGTAAAGCAAGAAGGACCGGACATGTTCGGTACTGGTACCAAGCTTAAACTAGAAAGCACACAGGATGATGACCCTAACCATTTCGCCCCGAACTACTTCGGAAAAGGTTCATTATGGCATGACCCTAATGTGGATGAGATGAAAAGGGTGTTTACCTACTGCAGGAAGGCAATTGAAGCAAATGGGCGGAAAATCTATAATGCTACTAAAGGTGGTGAGTTAGAGGTGTTTGAAAGGGTGGACTTCGATTCTCTTTTTCCAAAGAATTCTAATTAAACTTATTCTACTATCTCCACCAATGTTCCAGTCTCTACAATATCGAAAAGCTCTACGACTTCGGTGTTAATCATCCTGATACAGCCATGCGATGCTTTAGTCCCTATCAATCCTTCTTCTGGTGTGCCGTGAATGTAAATAGCCCTTTTGTAAGAGTCTACAATGATAGTATCGCCGTCCTGAACATTTTCCCCACGGTTAATACCGTATTCCAGCCCCTCTAGAGGTAATACCCGGGTTATGACATAGTCTTCATCGGTAAGGTCTTCGCTTGTGGTGGTTATCTCGGCTATACGACCAGTATTGATTTTACTCTTGAAGATAGTTCCAATTGGTGCATCCTCGCCAATCTTATCCTGTATTCGATGGGTACCGAGTGGGGTCTTATAGCTACCGTATTCGTTCCCTATACCGTATTTAGATGTAGATACCGAGTATAGGTTGATTACTTTGCGGTCTTTAATGAGGAACAGCTTCTGTTCGGATATGATGACCACGATAGCCATATCTTCATCTTCCAGTGCGAATTGGCTTTCGAGTTTAGTAATAGCCTTTGATAGGGTTTTCTTGATTGCTTCGATGGGGTCTTCTTGTTGGAGTGGGATGGTTTTAGTTTTCCTTATGCTATTGGTGAGGTCTTTCTTAAGGATGTGAGTCTTGGTAGTATTGAGGTTAGGTTTTTGATTGATTGCGAAAACAGTTGTGATTAACACGATAATGATGATGATTAGTAAAATCAATGTGGTTCTTTTCATTTATATTGACCTTTTTTAGTTAAACCAAATAGAGTGTAAGTCTATTCAAAGTTATTCAGTATTCGGAATTTTTCCAAAAAACAGATTTCCTTTTATTACTATTTTTTTATATTTTGTAATTGGTAAATGTTTTCAAAACTCCAACTAAATTCAACACAGTAAAGAAGGATATCATGAAATTTCGACGAAAATTTAATTTAGTTAATTTTATATTAATAATTGTGTCTTTATCTTTGATTTTAATAGCATTATTCACTTGCTCATATGATGGTTCTAATAGTAGCAATACAACCCAACAGGTACAAAATCCCCTTATACCACAGGTTAACAGCGATTCTAATCAGAATAAAGCAAACCAGGATGAGTCCAGTCA
>CAYUUC010000169.1:0-7680 GCA_964447635.1 uncultured Spirochaetia bacterium | reverse complement strand
AATAGATTTAATTATAAACCGATTTTTGGGGTTTATATCTATAATTATCGAATAAAAAAACATTAGTAATAAATGAATATCAAAACACACAAATTTATTTATACTTAAAAATATTTATATGAGGTATTATTAATAAAATGGCTTTTTCACAGATATATAAGCAAAAACCAGAGATATATTATAAACAGATTTTAGAAGAATTTTGTTCAAAAAGAGATAATAAACTATATACTGAAAAAGATATAATCATTAACTTTATCGAGCACAAATTAGGCATATTAGTAGCTTTTGATAATAAAACAGAAAAAAGGTATATAGAAAAAGGTTACTTCCCAGTTAATGAATTTGATGATAAGAATATACAAAAAGATTCAAGCGATACTATTATTATTAATCCATGGGAATGTGAAATAGGAGATCAATTGCCCACAGATTTACCTGAAAATAAAATCATTAAAAATACATATATAATAAACGAACAAAATAAGGTATGTGGAAGTTGTGGTGGAACAGGAAAGCTGGTATGTAATAATTGTAATGGTAAAGGTCGTATCATTGATGAGTACGATGGTTCTAAATGTTTTGAGTGTAATGGTCATGGATTCTATATTTGTGATGTTTGTAATGGAACTGGTAAATTAAAACTGGTACACTCTCTAGTTCAAGAGTTATCCAAAGAAATACTGGAAAAGACTTTTATAATAGATGAAATCGGTAGTGTACAGATTGTACATCAAAAGATTAATACCGATATTGATTTCCTCACAATACTAACTCAAGAAGAGATAACACATGGTGAATTAGGTAATATCCTTAATAACCTTGGTATAAGTCCAGAAATGAGTGAAAATCTGATTGTATCCATAATCCCATTCCTAGAAAGACAGGAAAAAGAGTATAAGAGTGAAATAAGACAAATAAAGCTATATTCATTCCCCATAAGTTTGGTCTATAGTAAAGTTAGGGATAATCCTATTGAAGTATTTACTTTTGTTGGGAAGGAATTTGAGCTAGTAAACAAAAAGGAATTATTTAAACATTCAAGCGAATTAGAAAAAGAATTTCGTGATTTAGCTACTAATCTTATGATTGAAAAGGAAGAAAAGTTAAACCAGGAAAAGCAATGGAAAAAACAAGACATTTTTACCAAGATATCTAACAATCCCAAACTATTCTTGTTTTCTGTATTAGGTTCAATCCTATTAACCGGTGTATTATTTGTTCTTATTTTCTTTATTTTTATTAAACCAACTATGACTAATGAAAATATATCATTAAATACACAATATAGTATACTTAGAGAGTTTGAACCTGCTTCTGAATGTGAAGCAGCAAATACGAAAGAAAAAATCGAAGCATTAATTAATCTTGCTGAAAATTACGCTGAGAACGAATCGGTTTCCTATGCCATTTCTACCTATAAATATCTTGCTGATTGCTATATAAAAAGTGATAACCCGAAAGAAAATATAAATCTATATAAAAGAATAGCAGAATTATATAGTATATTGAAAAACGAAGAACAATCTCTAGACTATTATTCCAAGGCTTTTATATTAGCTAAGGATATTGAAATGGTACCTGAACAGGCTTATTTTGCATCTATATTAGGAGATATTCATTCCAATAGATACAATTATGATAAGGCATTGAAATTCTATAAAGTCAGTTCTGAACTATATAAAAGGATTGGTGATGTTCAAAAAGAAATAAATAATATTTACAAAGCAGGGGAAATTCATTTAGAAAGGGAAGAAATATCCAAAGCTTATGATTTATTTGAATATGTACTGGATTATGCTGAAGAAAGTAAGAATAATGATATTTTAGCTAAAACATTAATATCAATAGCTGAGATTGAAATTAAGAAAGGATTAGATACAAAAACCACAGAAAACTATTTGCAAAAAGCTCAACTATTATCACCCGAAGGTTTAACCAAAGCAAGGCTTAATCTAATATACGGTAGATATCATTACAATAGAAGCAAAGAAGAAGATAATCCTCAGCAAAACCTCAAAACAGCTGAAACCTATTATCAAAGAGCTGGTAATCTCTTCCTGGAACTCGAAGAATATGACTATGTAGCAACAACTCTTAATAGCTTAGGGATTATACTAATAGAACAAGGTAAACTTGATGAAGCAGAAGATAAACTTCTCACTGCTCTTGATATCCGAAATAAAGAAGATAATAAAGCTGACAAGGCTTCTGTTATGTTTAATCTTGCTAATCTATACGAAAGGAAAGGTAATATTCAGAAAGCTGTTGATTATATGAGGGAAGTGGTTAATATTGGAGAAGAATTAGGACTACCCTACCTAAAAAATGATAAGATTTACCTTAATAAACTAGAGAAACATCTAGAAGGAATTTCAGAAACCAAAAGAAAAACCACTGATGAAATTATCGAAGAAAAAGAAGGAGAAGATAAAACAGAGGATGATAATGATAAAACAGATGGTTCTGATACGAATGAGGATGATAATGAGGATGATAATGATGGTGATAATGATAAAAACAATATCACCAATGAACCACCTATAGAAAAAAACAAAAGGAGAAAAACTGAATCTGAAGATACAAATAAAGACGATAATGTAAGAATAAATATTCAAGATTCTACACAAAAAGCAACCATAGAAAAAAATGAGGAATAAGAAATAATCATTTTTTTATGTAAACGCAGAACTATTAAGCAGAAAATGTCGAAAATATTATTATAATTATATAAAACCAATAAGCTTTATTACTTTATTATTACTATCAAACATGCGAGGCTTTCCCGATGAAATTGAATCGAAAACTAGTCATATGGATATTTATAATAAGTTTGATCCCTTTAATAACCATAAGCATCATCTACATAGCAAATAATTATAATATTGAACATAATATTAAAAGGAAAATTTTAACTGACAAATTAAATAATATACAAAAAGAAATTACTCTTTGGTTGGAATACATGAACCAACAGGTTGAGTTGCTGAATAATAATAAAATCCTTAATACTATTATCAAAAATACAATCAATGAGATTAATGAAACAACAATAAACCAAGATGAGATAATAAATAACAAAAATTTTATATTAAATCATTTCAATGAAACCATAAAAGCTACCAAAAATGATAGAACCGGAAATTCTATAAGCGAATTCCTTATTTTAGACTCAGAAGGCAAAACAATATTAAGTACAAATAATGAAACCTATCCAGCGGGAAGTTCTTTTGATAATACTAGCTTCTATAAATATTACAAAACTATAGGTATATCCATACCTGGGATTTTTGGACCATTATATCATGATGAAACCCAAAAGAAAAAAGATGTAACCACTTTTGCTTTAACCAGTAAGATTATAGATGATGAAAATAATTTTATTGGTCTTATCGTAGCTTTCACTCACCCAAAAAAGCTCAATGAAATAGCTAAATATACCATTTCCTCAGACCCTAACATGCTTCCCTACTCTATATACTTCTATGATGAAAAGGAAAGGGCGATAAGTTATCCAATAATTTATGGTTCTAATAAAGAATATCCAGAGAATTTCATTAAAAATAAGATAATACCATATAATAGAGATTATGTATCATTACCGGTAACAAACTCCATCAATACAACATTTAAAACAAATAAAATCAAAGTAATGAAAAATAGTTATATAGGTTTAACAGGTAATGATGTTTATGGTGGTTGGTTTTGGATAGATATGGCTACGACTAAGTTTGGTGGAGTTATAGAATTACCTATAGATTTCGCTACCTCATACTTTTTAATTAATACCTGGTATTATTCTTTAATATTAATAGGTTTAATATTCATAAGCCTTATTTTCTCATATATAATAACCAGAATTTTCATAAATCCAGTAAAAAAAGTTTCTAAACAGGTATCATTGATAGCTGATGGACATATATTAGATAAACAAAATAATATAAAAAGTAATAATAATGACCTTGGAAACATTAGCATATCAATAAATCGTCTTAATGTTAATCTAAAAAATATTGTATGGAATACTCAAAATGATATTGAAGAGATTATAAAAGATGCTAAAGTGATGAAAAATGATAATAAAGACTTATCCAAAAATATTGAAGATTCTAAAAGAGTTTGTAGGAGTACTAATAATGACCTTAATGAATTAAACCAGATGATAAAGGATAATGTAAATAGTGCAAATAATCTAAAAGAAAAAGCACGAAAAGCTATAAACACCGCTACAGAAGGACAGGATATTGTAAATAGAACCATGGATTCAATCAATAATATAGACACATTTAGTAAAAAAATATCTGAAATCATATCCGTTATGGATAATATTGCTTTCCAGACTAATCTATTATCACTCAATGCTGCTGTTGAATCCGCTCGTTCTGGGGAACATGGAAAAGGTTTCTCGGTTCTCTCAGCTGAGATTAGAAGTCTTGCACAAAGGAGTAAAAAAGCTGCAAAACAGATTAGTGAATTAATACATACATCAGGGGAAAAAATTGAAGAAACTGTAAAATTAAGCAATTCATCTACTAAAGTTTATTATCAGATATTTAATGATTTAAAATCAGTAACCTCTCAAATAGAGGAATTTTCTACTAGGAATAAAAACCAAGAAAATGGTATGGACAGTATTTTTCATTCAATTGAAGATATGGTCAATACTAATGAAAAAAATATTGAACTTTCGGATAAGATTAAATATAAAAACGATATGATTATATCAAAATCTGAATCCATATTAAAAGTTTTAAAATATTTTACTATCTCTAAAAATCCTGAAGAAGAATTGCAAATTAAACTAAAAAAAGAAGAAGATAATAAAAATATTATAGAAAAACTTGATAAAAAAGATTCTGATAGTAAACAAAAGAAAAAAAACCAAAAATATAAAGAAAAATCGGACAGTGATGAATATTATGATGAAAATACTCAACTATTAGTAGAAAAACCTAATGAGGAAGAAGAGAAGGATAATGAATCCGATCAGGATGATGAGGAATATATAGAAGAATTTATTATCGATGATAATATTATTACAGATGATGATATTGTAGAAGACATAATACAACCAATAGACGATAATAAGAATAACAATGAATAGTTTATATCATACATCTTATTAAGCATTTCCATATCCAATTCATATACCTCTTAATTTAATTAAAATTTTTTATTAATATTATATTGATTATTTATTTGATTAAACATAAAATCTAATCTTAACAATGGAGTAATAATTATGGATAAATTAGTAGAATGTGTACCTAATATAAGTGAAGGCAAAGATAAAGATAAAATCAATGATATAGTCTCAGTTGTAGAAACAGTAGAAGGCGTTACATTATTAGATGTAGACCCTGGTTTCGAAACAAATAGAACCGTAATCACTTTCATAGGAAACCCAGAAAACATACAAGAAGCAGCATTCCTACTGGTTAAAAGAGCATCGGAGCTAATCGATATGAGTCAGCATACTGGAGCACATCCAAGAATGGGAGCTACTGATGTCTGCCCCTTCGTTCCTGTAAGTGGTGTAACCATGGATGACTGTGTAGAAATAGCTCGAAAAGTTGCTAAAAGGATAGGAGAGGAATTAGAAATACCAACCTATTTATACGAAAATGCCGCATCAAAACCAGAATGGAGCAATCTAGCTGAAGTAAGGAAGGGTGAATATGAAGCCCTGGAAGAAAAGCTAAAAAAGCCAGAATGGAAACCCGATTTCGGACCAGCTAAATTCAACCCTAAAACTGGTGCTACGGCTGTTGGTGCTAGAAATTTCTTAATAGCTTATAATATCGATATTAATTCCAGAGATAAAAAACTAGCAAAGGAAATAGCTTTAGAGATTAGAGAAAAAGGACGAGCTAAAAGAGATGAAAATGGAAATAAGATTAGAGATGAAGAAGGAAACCTGGTGAGAAGACCAGGTAAAAGAGGATTAGAATCATGTAAAGCTACGGGATGGTATATTCCAGAATTTGGATATGCCCAGGTTACTATGAATCTAACTAATTTCTTGGAAACATCGGTTCATCATGCTTTTGATGCTTCTAAAGATATCGCAGATGAAATTGGTGTTAGACTTACTGGAAGTGAAATTGTAGGATTGGTTCCCAAGAAAGCAATGACTGATGCAGGCATCCATTACCTTAAGAAAGCAGGGAGACCAACCGGAGTTCCAGAGAAGGAATTGGTCCATATTGCTATTCAATCACTAGGACTAAACCATACAACCAAGTTCGATCCAAATGAAAAAATCATTGAATATAGGGTGAAAAAGCCTGCCCCACTCGCTTCTATGACAGTAAAAGACTTCATAGAAGAGGTAAGTATGGACAGCGTAGCTCCTGGAGGTGGAAGTGTATCTGCACTCAGCGGTGCTATGGGAGGAGCATTAAGTGCAATGATTGCCAACCTTACCATTGGTAAGAAAGGATATGAAGAAAACTATCAGGCATTGGATGAAATGGGATTTAAAGCTCAGGAGCATATAGCAAAGTTAATTAGAGGTATCGATGATGATACTGACGCTTTCAACGATGTAATTAAAGCTACTAGATTACCGAAGAATACTCCACAGGAAAAAGATATACGAGAAAAAGCAATTCAGGAAGGTTATAAATCAGCAATAGAAGTTCCACTACAAACAGCTATTAATTCATTAGAGTGTATGAAACTATTAAAAGTCGCTGTAACAAAAGGTAATATCAATTCAATATCCGACGGCGGAGTTGGTGCTCTATGTGCTTATACTGGTGTTATGGGTGCTATTATGAATTGTAGGATTAACTTTGCTGAGATTACCGATAAGAATTATATAAATGATATGGAAAAGAAGCTGGAAGGTATGGAAAAAGAGGCTAATCAGATTAAAGATGAGATATTGAAATTGGTTAATGAGAACATCAAGAAAAATTATTAATAGATTATTGAAAACAAGGCTGAAAATTTATACTAACATTTCATTTTCATTAAAATCAGATGATAGAGGTTTAGATGAGTTTTATTAATCCTTCTTAGGAATATTAAGCTTGGCTTTTAATTCTTTATTTTCTTTTTCTAATTCAGTAATTCTTCCGTTTAGCAGCTGTATTATATCGATGAAGTAATCTATCAAATCTTCTTTTGATTTTTTTAAAAGTTCTTCTTTATTTATATTCATTCTTTTATTCTATGTTATAACATTATAACAAGATGTTTATATTATTCAACTAAGTTTTATGATTAATTTGCTTTTGTGAGTAATTACAATATATTTAAAATTTTGAAAATCCTTAGCTATTTTTGTATTATACATAATTTATTTCGAATATTTATGTATGTTCATATGGGAGTGAATAAAAGTAACTTACATAAATACATAAAATGGTTTGTGATTATGGAAACCGCTTTACAGAAAAAGGATAGACGGGAAATACTTGATTTCTTTGTATCTTTATTAGTCTCAAAAAGGAAATAACTAAAATCAACAACATATGAATTAAATGCGAAATTAATTTTTTCATTATTATGTTCCTCCTCTTTAATTTAATGAAATTGAAATAAAAAAATTTATGAAATCCTATACCCGTCTTCTCCCTGTGGTAAAGGGAGAAGAGGGAGGTTTTTACTTATGGCAATCCAGTAACCTTATTTCCTTTTTTATAATCGACATCGCATCCGTTATTGATATGC
>CAYUUC010000168.1:0-7751 GCA_964447635.1 uncultured Spirochaetia bacterium | reverse complement strand
CCAAAAAAAATTTGGGATTTTTGATAGGTTTACTCACTGTTCAAAATCACGTGTCATTTTGACTCAAATTCGATTATTAGATAGAAGGGATTGCCCTTTTATTTATTAAACACGGATACAGGGTTTATAAATCACTAAGTGAAAAAGCCTTGATATTATCTTCATTATTTTGGTATTTATCATTGAGGAACTCATTAATAAGGGTTTTGATTTGTTCTTCCAGCTGTTTCTTCTTGCTGGTTAAATCTTCTTTCTTTTCTATTCCTTCATCAGCCAGCTTCTTCTTAATTATGTTTGATATTTCATCTCTATGGCGTATTATCCTGCCTTTGACATGAGGTTCTTCTGTTCTGTAAGTGATTTGTGGGATTATTCTTAAATCTCTTATGTATCCAAGCTCTAGGGTGGTGAAGTTGTTTTCCGATTTATCTTTGGTTAATGCTTCTCCTACCTTATCATTGCTATCCCGGGAAAGCTGGTCTAATTCCTTATCCAGGTCAGATTGGCTAACCCTGCCATTTTCATCTCCACATGAAACGCTTAGACTTATAAACAATATCATAATAATGGTTATATATATTTTACTCATGTTTCCTTTTATCACAGGTAGTCCCCTTATTAAGCTCTAGTATTATAAACGGTTATAGTTAGACTTAATCTCATTAGAATCAATCCTACGAGCATTCTTAATCAATTTAACCAATACCGCAATAGATATACCTAATACCGCAAAAGACCCCAATACAAGTATGGATAATGGGCTATCCTCTGGCAAGATGACACTCAAGAAGGCGAAGAAGTTGTATGAACCATGTATAATAACCGCAATGAATAGACCCTTATATGAAGCACCGCTTTCATGGAGCATCTTTTCCCTGGCTATATAGTAGCCCATGATACCGCTCATCGTAGCATGCATAGGAACTGCACTTATCGCTCTCATAATGATGATGCTAACCCCGTAATCGAAGCCTCCTGCAGTGACCGCTGTAATGCCGTATCCAACATTCTCCACAGCAGCGAATGAAAGACTGATGGTTGCCATGTAAATGATGCCGTCCAGGACTTCGTCAAAATGCTTATTATTATAGATAAGTACTTTGAATAAGATAAACTTGAAAGTCTCCTCTATTAAACCAGCTATGATAAACGAGTCGATTATGATTCTTAAGATATCATTTTCAGTGAAATCATCCCCCTGGGGTATAAAAGATAGCAGGACAGCCAAAACTAATGTTAGTATTGCTCCAATGAAGAAGACCCTGGCTAATATACTAACCGGTTCTGGTTTTACATAATCTGTCTTATAAAAGATATACAAAATGATCAATGCTGGTGCTATCGTCCCTGCTATCGTAACAATCAGAACTGGTAGATTCATATAGCTTTCTCCCTTTAAAGTGATTTACATCTAAAATCTTCTAATAATCAAAAAAAATACAAAATATATACTAGCCATTATGACAGGAGATGTCATAATCAAAAAAATTATTCCTATTGTGCTAAATGGTGCTAACATAACTATGTGGACTCAGTAGTGAGCGGTATGAAAATTGCTAATGTGTTCTTCTTTTCTGGAAAAGAAGCAAAAGCATTACTTTTTTTAGAAAAAAGTAACAAAAAACAATCAAAATAACCGTTTCTCCGAAACGCTTATTTTACTTAACTTTACAAAGTTAAATTATTCTATATATCTTTATGTGAAATAAAAAGATATTTTTACTCATTCAGATAAGAAATCACATAAGCAAAAAATGTACCGCTCAGTTATGATGTGGACTCCTTTCAATAATAATAATGGTTACAAAATTAGATATCAATCATTACCCTCATTCGTTTCATCCTCATCGTCATCATTACCATCCTCGTCGTCTTCAATATCATCGTTATCTTCATCGTCATTCTCATCATCATTATCATTATCATTGTAATCTTGGTCATTTGTATTATTATTGCTGGTATCATCGGAGTATTCATCTCCTTCATGTTCATAGGTTTTTACATCGATATTGAACTGTGATGAAGTTTCGCCGTTATCATTAACATTAAAGTCACCGGATTGGAATTTTTCTATGCATCCATCCATAATCTCTATACCATCTGGCATTTTAGCTTCATATAGTGTTTGGTTTTCACCTAAAATTATGCTCTGTCCTTCTTTTATAATGACACATTGGTCTTCATTTATTCTATCAAAGACCCAAACATAGCCTGATTTGACCAGGACACCGGATGTATAAGTCTTCCTGTCGTTTCTCATACGGAAGACAGTGTTCTTCTTTGTTTTTACTATAATTGCTTCCGTTTCAATGGAGATGGGGTAGTTATCGGTTACATTAGACAGGTTCATTTCCATAAGACCATGGTATAGAGCGGTAATTAGTTCATAATTGGTAAAGAGGTCGATATAGAATGTAGTCATTTCAAAGAATATGGTTTCACCTTCCACTATAAGCAGTTCACCTTTGGAGTCTTTCTTTATCAACAGCAGATTATTGGTACCAACCGTCTCCCTGGGTTCTGGTGTAGAATTAAAGTACATCCTTTCTTCGACAGCTCTGCCTATTTCGCAATTACCTTTCCTGGTAAGGAATACACCGTATCTCGGTTCTTCTGGTATATTACCGTTATCCTGTGTTATAAGTAAAGAAGGTAATATGATTAACAAAATCATTAGTAATATAAATATTCTTTTCATAATTCAACCTCATAAATAATATAAGTATATATATTTATTATGGGCAATTTACTCATAATAAAGATAGTAAAATCATATTTTTTTTTAAATAAATATAAAGTATTTGTGTAAATTTTATTACCTGCAGAGCTTAAATAAGATTGTATAAAAACGTTTACATTTTATCAAAAATCATTTGACATTAATTAAGTATTTTAGTACCTTTTTACCGAAGTTCGTTTTTTGAGGTGATAACCATAATATGATTAGAGGATTTTATCTTTCAGAAGCAGCATTCCTGGCTATTCACAGCATGGCTTATATCGCAAGGAATAGAGATGCTGAGCTGTTGAGCGTAAAGAATATTGCCCGGGCTACTAATGCTTCTGAAAACCATTTATCTAAGGTTCTGCAGAGACTGGTGAAAGCCAATCTGCTTAAATCAGTTAGAGGTCCTAAAGGGGGCTTCTCGCTGAATAAAAGTCCCGAACAAATCTCTTTCCTGGATATCTATCAAGCCATAGAGGGGGAGTTGGATAGAGATTTCTGTAAAGTTAGGAAAGAGAAGGGCGTTTGTCCCTTCGATAAGTGTATCTTCGATGGAATCTTTAATAAGATATCCGATGAGATGATAGAATACATGCAGAATAAGACTTTGGATGACTTTATCAAATTTAAAAAGAATGTCCCGAATAATGGCAAAAAGACAACTCCTTAAAGAGAAGCGGGAAGTATAACTTTAGAGGCATGGTTTTTTTACTTTATTTTAGGTTATTCAATACCTAAATACTTAATTAAATATAAAATGGAGGTCAATCTATGTTTTGCTATCAATGCGAACAAACAATGAAAGGTCAAGGCTGTACCATAAAAGGCGTATGCGGAAAAGATGAGGAAACTGCAGACTTACAGGACGTCATCGTTTATGAAGCTAAAGCAATAGCCAAATACGCTTATCGAGCAAGACAGATGGGTAAAACCGATAAGGATATCGATAGGTTCATCGTGGAAGCCTTATTCACAACCGTGACCAATGTTAACTTTGACCCGGATAGGATTAGAAAGGTCATTAAAAAAGGAAACGAAATTAGACACAAAGCTAAAGACATCTACGAAAAAGCATGTCAGGAGAAAGGCATAACCTCGGAGAGTTTCCCCGGTTATGAAAAAGTATATCCGGTGGAGACCAAAGAAGCCGCTGCCAAAGCCAGAGAAGAAATCGGCATCCAAACCCGTTCCCAAGAATACGGCGAGGTGGAAACAGGATTGGAAGAACTCATCATGTACGGTCTGAAAGGGAGTGCTGCCTATACTGACCATGCTATGGTATTGGGTCAGGAAGACGACGAGATATACGCTTTCTTTGAGGAAGCACTCAACTTCATCACCGAACATAACCACACCGTTGATGACTTGCTGGGGATGGTCTTAAGAGCAGGTGAGGTTAACATCAGGGTTATGGGTCTACTGGACTTAGCTAACACCTTGACTTACGGACATCCCGTGCCGACCAAAGTCAGGATAACACCGAAGAAGGGCAAAGCCATCATCGTATCCGGGCATGACCTGAAGGACATGGAAGCCATACTCAAGCAGACAGAGGGCAAAGGCGTCAATGTCTATACCCACGGCGAAATGTTACCATTACATGGTTATCCAGAACTTAAGAAGTACCCCCACTTCGTCGGCAATTTCGGCGGGGCATGGCAAGACCAGCAGAAGGAGTTCGATGATGTTCCTGCTGCCATCGTTATGACGACCAATTGTATACAGAAGCCGAGGAAGTCATATAAGGATAGGATTTTCACTTCCGGTTTGGTTGCGTGGCCTGATGTGACACATATATCGGATGGAGACTTCACTCCGGCTATAGAGAAGGCTTTGGAGCTGGAAGGCTTTACAGAGGACGGCGAGGAGAAGTACATCACCGTCGGATTCGGCAGAAACGCTGTTCTTAATGTAGCGGATAAAGTTGTGGAAGCGGTGAAGACCGGTGCTATCAGGCACTTTTTTGTCATAGGAGGATGTGATGGAGCGAAGCCGGGAAGGAACTACTATACAGAGTTTGCTGAGGATGTGCCGGATGACTGTGTGATACTGACTCTTGCTTGTGGTAAGTATCGGTTCAACAAAAAAGACTTCGGCGATATAGGCGGTATACCAAGACTCCTCGATGTGGGTCAGTGCAACGATGCTTTCTCCGCTATTAAGATAGCTTCTGCACTGGCTAATGCCTTTGATACAGAGGTGAACGAGCTTCCATTGTCATTCATACTCTCATGGTATGAGCAGAAGGCGGTCTGTATCCTGTTGTCACTCCTCTATCTGGGTATTAAGAACATGCGGTTAGGACCATCTCTGCCGGCATTCATAAAGCCGGAGGTGTTCGAGGTGCTTAAGGAGAAGTTCAATCTAATGCCGATTGAGAATGTGAATAAGGATATGGATATGGCACTAGCCGGACATTAGATTATGAATATAAGGGGGGTGTTTTTATTTCACTCCTCTTTTAATTACATTTTATATAAGTAACAAAGATATAACTTAATTTAGGAGGAATATCATGGATAAAGATTTTCAAGGAAAAGTAGCATTAGTCACTGGAGCAGGTTCTGGTATAGGTCGATCTACATCTATACTATATGCCAAACGAGGAGCTAAGGTCATTGTGTCCGATGTAGATGAAGATGGCGGAAACAAGACCGTAAAGATGATTAAGGATGATGGTGGTGAAGCCGCTTTCGTCAAGTGTGATGTATCAAAATCAGACCAGGTTAAGGCGATGGTAGATAAGACTATCGATACTTATTCCCGACTGGATATAGCATTCAACAATGCTGGCATAGGTGGGCCACAGAAGCCTACAGCAGACTATACCGAAGAAGAATGGGATATGGTTGTCGGAGTTCACCTGAAAGGCGTATGGCTATGTATGAAGTATGAGATACCTCAGATGCTTAAAAACGGCAAAGGGGCTATCGTGAACATGGCATCCATACTCGGTCATGTCGGTTTCCAGACTGCTCCCGCTTATGTAGCATCCAAGCACGGCATCATAGGTTTGACCAAGAACGCCGCCTTAGAGTATTCCGCTAAGGGGATAAGGGTTAACGCTATCTGCCCCGCTTTCATCAATACACCATTGCTTTCCGGATTGGATGAAAACTTGAAGAAGCAACTGGTACAGATGCACCCCATAGGTAGACTGGGCGAACCGGAAGAGGTTGCCAACTATGTTGCATGGTTAAGTTCGGATGAAGCATCCTTTGTAACGGGTAAAGCTCCGTTGGTTGACGGTGGCTATGTATCTATGTAAGATGAGTCATTGACTATGATACAAGTAAACCTTACCCTGACTTCTCTATGGGGGAGTCCGGGTTTTGGTGTTTATAAAATAAGGATAGGAGGAGAAAACATGAAAATCATAAACATTAAAGATAAAGCTAACAGACACAACAAGCTGGGTGTGGAAGCTATGACCCTATATGATAAAGACTCAGCAGAGATTGACCATGTTACGATAAAGCCCAGCGAGGAAGTGAAAGAGCATGTAGCATATACTGATGTCGTGTTCTATGTGCTGGAAGGGAAAGGCACTGTAGACATCGGCTCGGATAGACGTGATGTGGAGAAGGACATGCTCATCGAATGTCCCGCCGAGATACCTCATCGGTGGAGGAATGGAGGTAATGAAGAGCTGAGATACTTAATCATCAAAGCTCCTAAAACCCCTAAGGACATTAAGTTTATTAGTTAGATGGATAGTTATTTCTCTTCGGTTTCCAGCATGATGGGAGTGTCGGTAGGTTTGGTACTGTTCAAGTAAAGGATTTCGCATATCTCGAAGATGCAGTCTTTCTTGATGGAATACAAGACGGAGGATTTGACCTGACGCTTCTTTACGATATTGTGTTCATATAGGATTTTGAGATGTTTAGATATGTTCGCCTGTGTGGTGTCCATCTGCTCGACAATATTGTGAACAGGCAGTTCTCTATCCCTCAATAACATCAATATCCCCAGTCTGGTCTTATCACCTAATATCTTAAACTGGTTGGCTAATCTCTCTAAGTATCGCTGGTCATACTTCATTAGGTTCACCTTTAACTTTTTATATAACTATATAACCATATAGTAATATAATAAATTTTATTATGAGTGTAAAGAATTTGAAGTGTTTTGTGTACTTAATTAGGTCTTTATTGAGAAAATTGGTTGGATAGGTCTTAATTGGAATTTATTATTGATATAATAGCATCTTCAAAATTACTTCCATATGGATACCCACCACTCCATGAATCGAGAAAGTCATATTCTTCTGTAGTCTCGTTGTATTCGAAGACGAGGTTATATGGGAAACCTGTATAATTACCATATTCAGCAGTATGTTTATAGAGAGTCCTTTTATTTTCGTCTCTCAAAACATATTCCAATCCATAATTCACATTCCATAAATCAAGAAGCTGATCTGTTACATCTGAATTTTGGGATTCACCATCGCTTAATATGGTTAGTGATTCGATGGTGTATCCACTGTCCCTAAGGTTTTCTATTGAGTCGTTGGTATAGCCTGCCTGTGTGTTGCAGTGTGGACACCAATCGGCACTGAAAACCAGGTGCATATATTGATATTCATCTTTGAAGTCATTATATGATATTGGCTTGCCATCATGGTTCTCCAGGATGAAATCCAAATCGAATTTTCCTATGCCGTATTCGCCACCCTCGGTTAATTCCAATCCTTCACCAATAGCGATAGCCCTAAGCATTAGTTCCCCTTCGTTAATCTCTATTGGTTCGGTATATGGTGTTGATTCTGCTGTAGGCTCGCTACCATCGGTAGTATAGTATATATCATATGCTTCTGATGGTGCGGTCATTTCTACGCTGACCGGTTCATCGTGCCAGCCTGGAGAAGGTTTAAATCTTAAACTTGGTTCTGGTGTACATGATAGGTTTATCACCAGAACGATTAGTAAGATAAGTATAAAGATATATCTTTTCATTTTTTTTACTCCCATGTTAAAATTGAATCTATATTAAATATAAAAAAATAATCATGGTAATTCTAATA
>CAYUUC010000167.1:0-7757 GCA_964447635.1 uncultured Spirochaetia bacterium | reverse complement strand
GATATATGTGTATTCTTCGTATAGCTGTAGATTTTACAATAATGCTATATACAATGATAGTAACTCCAACCAAGCTAATGTAGGGATGGAATTTGCTTCTATGAATTCTTCTTTCTCAGAACAACAATTTATCGCCATTAACAATACTATTTTGTATATCAATGATAGTACTAATTTTATTGGTATTCTAATGAGCGGAAATCTTGATACTTCGCCTGATGAGACAATTGATGTAATTAATAATATTATTCAATCATACAATATACCGGCTGATATTGGTATATATATAGATACTGATAATGCATTAAAAGATTCAAGCAAAATTATGAATAATGACTTTTATAATTTGAATGTAGTTCTTAAGGATCTTAACAATGAATTTACAAGTGTGTATGGATTAAATGGTACTTCATCTTATGATGTTGAAGATAATATTCCAGATAATCCCCAATTTTTAGATATAAACGGTGCTGATGGTAGCATTAGCTACATAGCAGATAATGATTTACACCCGTTAAATTTGTCTGTATACAATGGAGGTGATTTAGTAGATTTAGGTATATATTCAGACTATCCGGTTGATGCTGACGATATGGACGACGACGGAGACACAAGCGAATTAGTAGACATAGAAGGAGCGGAAAGGACAGACCCATTATCCATCGGGGCTTATGAGTATGATAATTAATGCTTTTCTTATTTTAAGCGAGTTTTTGGTTTAATCCGATCTATAATAAATTCCAATTATGAAAAAAATTTAATAAATTCATCCGACCATCGTTTACTTTTTTATCGGATTTCCATATCTTATTTATATAAGACCTTTCACCTGTTAAAAGTCTTCAAAAAAGATAACAATACATATTATATACGTTATTTGGCAGGATTGAAGGATTATCACAACATACAAACAAGGAGAATAAAATTATGTCTAAGATATCAGATTTTATTAAGACTGACGATTTTAAGAATGAGAAGCATGTACCGGTAATCGACCTGCCGGGGAGTGTTAAAGCTAACGAGTCTTTCGATATAAGGGTAAGCGTAGGTAAAGAGATTGCCCATCCCAACACCACCGAACATTTTATCCAATGGATAAAGCTCTATTTCCATCCTGAAGGGGCGAACTTCATCTACGAGATTGGCAAGGCTGAGTTCAGCTCTCATGGTGCTACGGCTAAAGGACCTAACACGCAGAACCTGCACTCTAATCCGGAAGCTATCTTCAATGTTAAGCTGGATAAGCCGGGAACTTTCGTTGCAGAAAGCTATTGCAATGTACACGGCTTATGGGAGAGTAGCAAGGAATTAAAGCTGTAATATAAATACTTGTCTAATTGAAATATCTTTTTGAAAAAGGGATAATCAAAGAGCGGTTATCCCTTTTTTAATGCATCATCGTTTATCAATTCAATCTTAAGGCAATATAGGCGGGAAAGTTAATGCTGAAAGCGAAAGAAGTGAATCTTGGAACGGAAAAGATAAGCACACTACTCAAGAAGATGACTCTTCCGGTTAGTGTTTCACTTTTCGTTAACGCCCTATACAACATCATCGACACCATATATGTTGGTCAGGGAGTGGGCATGGAGGCTCTGGGCGGTCTGTCCGTAGTCTTCCCCATACAAATGGCATTCGGTGCTATCGGGTTTATGATTGGAAGCGGGACAGCGTCGGTAGTCTCCAGGAGACTCGGTTCAGGCAATAAGCCGGAAGCTGAACATACCGCTGGCAATGCTATCCTGATTGGCTTATCCATCGCCATCATAGCTGTAGTATTGGCATTCGTGTTCATGAAGCCATTACTATACTTTGTCGGGTCTACGGAGGACATTTATCCTTATGCTTCCGAGTACCTAACCTACATCCTGTTCGGTGTTCCATCGATTCTGTTCAGCATCATCTCTAACAACACGGTAAGGGCGGAAGGCAATGCTAAACGGGTGATGGTGATAATGGTTCTCTCTGCCCTAATCAACATCGTACTCGATCCTATATTCATCTTTGGGCTTAACATGGGGGTCAAGGGTGCGGCTATTGCTACGGTCATCGCCAGGACAACAGCGGCTCTCATCTATGTGGTTTACTTCATTCGTGGGAAAGGCACCATACGGATTAAGCGGGAGGACTTCAAGCTTAAGTTTGCCCGATTGAAACAGATTTTCATACTAGGACTGGGTGGTTTCCTGATGCAGATATCATACAGCATCATTGTATCCTTTATGAACAACCAGATTGGTGTCTATGCCTCCAGACTGGATGTACCGAATGCTGTTGACATATACATAGCCATATTCGGGGTGATTAGCCGAGTTCTCATCTTCGTGATGATGCCCCTATTCGCTATCATGCTCGGTTTCCAGCCTATCGCCGGGTTCAACTGGGGAGCTGAGAACTACGGCAGGGTAAGGAAAGTGATGAAGCTTTCCCTCATAACCAGCATAACGATAGCTTCAGCAGTCTACATCCTTATAATGATCTTCCCGGAGCAGATCATCAGTATATTCAATGCACAACCTGTTTTCGTGGAACATGGTGTATTACCCCTTCGACTCATATTGATGGTCTTACCGCTGGTTGGGATACAGTTGCTGGGGTCGGGTCTCTTTGTGTCGATAGGTAAGGCTATCCCTGCTCTCATACTGTCTCTTTCAAGACAAGTCTTATTCCTGTTCCCGCTACTGTTCATACTTCCATCTTTCTTCGGCTTGAATGGCTTATGGTATGCTTTCCCTGTGGCGGACATCACATCCATATCTCTGGCCGTGATACTAATCGTAAATGAGATGAGAAGGCATCCGGTGGATGAGAAGGCATCCGGTGGATGAGAAGGCATCCGGTGGATGAGAAGGCATCCGGTGGATGAGTAATGGTCGGAGATAGTCCCCCCGACCGATGATGCGTAACTAATCCTTCTGGATGGCGGTTACCGGCTTCATCTTCGATGCTCGGTAGGATGGATAGATCGATGCTAAAACGGCAATCAGGATCACAGCACCCATGATAATAAGCACTGACCCAAGTGTTATCTTAAAGTAGAGCGAGTTGTTAACCAGGAATAGGGATATCACGGAAGGACCTATGTAAATCCCATTCAGTGTAAAGAATAGCGATATTGATCCACCGATAAGTATACCGATCAATGCGCCGAAGAAGCCCAGTATCAGCCCTTCCAGTATGAACATCAGCAGGACAGATGGTTTCTGCATCCCGATAGCCCTCAGTGTGCCTATCTCGCCTGTCCTTTCTCTTATAGTCATTACGAGAGTGTTGGAGATGCCCATCAGCACGATGAACATGAGTATGGTGATGAATACGAATGAAACGATATCGATAGCCGTTATCATCTGTTCGAGGAATGAAAGCTCCTCCTGCCAAGTCCTGACCTTAATCTCGAGACCGTCAGGCGGTGTTTCGATGCTCCATCCTGTTGCTTGAGTGACGGCATCAGCTTGGTCACGGTTATAGTCGTCGATATTGTATTTGGTATCCTTGAGAGCCTGTTCCAGTCTATCGGCGAACTCACCTGCGTTGTCCTTATCTTCTATGAAGATGGCTATACGGCTGACCTGGTTCTCATCCAGGTATTGGAATTCGGTTGCGGTGTCCAGGTTGACTCTGACAAAGCTGGCGAAGGGTCCCAGTGACAATCCCTGTATGACAGCCCCTACCCTGAATCGAGCTGTATTGTTTACCAATCCGAATTCCGGATGATCGACCTTAGTCTCGTAGGAGAATGTATCCCCGACATCAAGCTGGAACTGGTCTGCGGTGGTCTTATCTATCATCGCTACATAGTCTTGTGTTATGCTGTCTAGTTCGCCGTCGATAACGATAACTGCCTCCTTAAACCGTTTCTCCTTCTCTATGTCTATACCCAGCAGAACCACTGAACGGAACGGCACATTCTTATCTGGGTTGAACATCTTTCCTGATGTAGATGAGCGATATTTCACCTCTGCTTCCGGGAACTCGTTCTGAAGCACTTCCCTAATTGGGGATACATCAGGTATGCGGAAGAGTCTCTCCCCCCTCTTGTACTCGATGCCGTATACATTCACATGACCGGTGAATAGGGCGAGGGAGTTCTTAATCATGTTGTCCCTCACTCCATTGGATAGAGAGGAGGTTAAGACCATGATGATTGTCCCGATAGCTATGGCAATGGAGATGAACAAAGAACGCCGTTTGTTTGCTATTACATTTCTGAACGCAATCTTTAAATACTTTATCACTATGAGTCCTCCTTATTCCTTATTGATAGCCTCAAGTGGCGATACTTTAGTCGCTATCCTAACCGGATAGAGGGTGGCAAGGAATGTGGTTACCACCAGAATCCCGATTGAGATAAGGACATAGATGATGTGGGTAATTGGATGCAGATATTGCCCGTTGAACAGGATAGCGGTTACCAGATTCGTCGCCTCTATACCCATCAATCCCACCAGCCACAGAAGAAGCAAGCTAACACCTATACCTATAATCGATGATATAAGAGCAAGGATGAAGCTCTCTGTAAAGATGAGTGAGAAGATGTAACCTCGCTGTGCCCCAATAGCCCTCATGGTGCCTATCTCGTTAACCCTTTCCAGTACGCTCATCAATACTGTGTTGGTGATGATGATGATGGAGATGACCTGTAGTATGATGATGATACTGATGATGATTATCCTTGCGAAGAAGATGAATGCTCCGAGATTACCGCTGGATTCAGTATATGGGACAGCCTTGTAGTTGTATCCATTCTCGGAGAAGGTGTCGTTTAGCTTCTTCACTGTCTGATTGATTTTGCGGTGGTCGTGTAGCCTTAGCACGATGTATTGGGTTTCACCTGTTCCTTTCTTGCTAAGCTCTTCCTCGTCGATGGACTCTCTTATCTGTTGCTCTTTCTCAACTTCTGCCTCGTCGACCTCTCCTTCCTCTTCTATGAAGTCATCGGTGGAGAAGACATCGGCGAAAGGGTCATCTTCGCCCGTGCTGGTTTGGTCAAAATCGTCGGCATCCTCCGAGAAGAGCAAATCCCGGTTTTTCTCGATAGCTATCATCTGTTCTAGACTCTTAATTTTGCTTTCCGGGTCGTATCCCATAAGCCTTTGTGCTGTCTTAAAGTCCATAAGGTTGTTCAAAACACCCCATTCAGACCCCTGCAAGTCGAGTATGCCCCATATCTTAGCGTTAACTATCCTAATAGCACCTGCTTTGGTGAATGATGCTATCTTAATGGTGTTTCCGACTTTCATATCGTCTTTATACTTAGCGGAGACGTTTTCGATGTATTTGGTACTGATGATGATGCCGGTTTCACCTTCCGGTATCCTTTGTCCTTCGATGATGCCTGCATTCTTGAAGATGTTGAAGTAGTCATCAATCCTCACCCCTAGGGTAGGAATGATTTCATCCAGCTCATTAGTCTCCGGGTCTGTGATGGAGGCACCTGATTTGATAAGCGGTGTATAGTACTTAACCTCATCCATGTTGTCGAGGACCTCTTCTGCATTGTCAAAGTCCTCAATCGTGGGCATGTTCGGTGATGGAAGTATGATGTCGATATCGCCTTCTATCAGCGAAGAGTGGATGACGATGTCCCCTGATACACTTTCGGTTAGTCCTTTACGAAGGTTCTCGGTAAATGTAAACATCAGACTGAAGCTGGTCATGGTCAGGAAAGCCCCGAAAGACAGTATCACCAAGAGGAGTATCGTCTTACTCTTATGGCTGAACAGTGATAGTAATGCAGTCTTAAATAGCATATAAGCCTCCTATCATTCATTTCGTAATGGTTCTGTTTCGTGGCTCTCTATCAAGCCGTCCCTTAGGTTATACTTCATGGAAACCAGCTTCATAACATCGTAATCGTGTGTAGAGAAGATGAATGTGGTTTTGTCTACTTCGTTAATCTTCTTCATAACTTCGATGATGTTCCCGCCGGTGACCGAGTCGAGATTAGCGGTAGGCTCATCAGCCAGGACGATGTCCGGCTTGGTTACCAAAGCACGAGCGATGGCAACTCTCTGCCTCTGACCGCCGGAAAGCTCATTAGGCTTATGTCTCATCCTATCATAGAGTCCTACTTCATCGAGGAAGTACTTTATCCTTTCGTCTCTTTCTTTCTTTGATATGTGTTTTAGCAGAAGAAGCGGGAACTGTACATTCTCATACACATTAAGCACCTTAATCAGGTTGAATGTCTGGAAGATGAATCCGATGTTATGCAGTCTGATGTCGGTAAGTTGTGACTCGCTGAGTTTACCGGTCTCTTCTCCGCTGATGATGACCTGTCCTGATGTTGCCGTATCCACACAGCCTATCAGGTTAAGCAGTGTCGTCTTACCACTTCCTGAAGGACCTGCGATACATACGAACTCACCTTTATCTATCTCCAGGTTAATCCCTTTCAAGGCGTGGACTATGGTTTTACCCAGGTGGTAGTCTTTCTTTACATCTTTACAGATAACTATTTCCATTATATATACTCCTCTCTTTTTTGTGTTATATATAAGTCTAAGAGTTTTATTCACTAAAATCAATAGAGATTGATAAAACCTTAGAACAATTAGTTACTCCTGTTTTCCAGATAAGCTTTAGTGAATATGTTATCAGGCTGGTCATCGAATGAGACATCCTCGAATTCCAGCACGGTTCGGCTATTATCCTGATGGTTCTGGACGAGTATCTTGGAAGCGGTGTATTTATCTATCTGGTCGTTACCTTCTGCACTCTTCCTTTTATATCTAAGGTAGTAAATGGTTTGAACCAACTTGTTATCTCTATCCTCAGAGCTGGCAGAAGCGAGGGAGTATTCTCTCCTGACGAAAGGTAGTAGGACGTCTTTCCTGACCCATACTCTGGATATAGGATAGGCTACATCCTGAACAGCCGCTTCACCATAGAATTCATAGCATTCTACCCCTTTGATGGTTTCTTCGCCGACATATTCCCAGTCGAAGTCTTCGGCGAGTGTGCTTTTACGGAGGTCTCTGGAGCGTGAATCACTCCCTCCGATGGAGTCTGATGCCGTTCTCTTGGAGAACTCGCGGGAGTTCTTATCATAGAACCATAGATTATCGTCGATGAATAGGTATCCTGTTCCTGCGTCAACCTTTGGTGCTGTGAATATGAACAGGAACTTGTTTTCGTCATCTTTACGGTAGAACTCACCCATTCTGCTTTCGACGAGTGGTTCATCCCTACCGTCCGGGTCCGGTTTCTTGGTTACAAGGCTTAGCCTTGCGTATAGGTCGCTGTTTATGGTCAGCTTCCGGTCGATATCTTTCATTATTTCTTCTGCGTTGATGGTATCCTGGGATGTCACTATAGCAAAAGATAAGATTGTGATTGACACTAATAAAGTTAATAAGATAATCATTCTATTTAATCTCATTTGTATTCCTCCTGAATAATCTAAATATGGCTATGCTTATTAATTCTTTGTATTTTTTATTAAATTTTGTAAAAAGGATAATCATATCAATAGAAATGATAATCAATCTCAATTTAAATTATAACACTTTCATCATTGAAAGTAAACCTATAGAATACAGAAGAACTTTTTTTATAAAGAATTTCGGTTAGGTTAAACTATGTTAATCTTCACTCATTTATTGTATATATTACAATATGATATAACTCTTAGTAGAGGTTAGATTTAGCTTATTTGTTTTTAAGATTACCAGTAAACATATTTTCAATAAAATGTAATTATTTAAATTATTAGTATGGTACGTTTGGTTTGAATTATTTTAATATGGTTTTTAAAT
>CAYUUC010000166.1:0-7757 GCA_964447635.1 uncultured Spirochaetia bacterium | reverse complement strand
AAATGTAGTTTAGAACAAAGTATGTCTATTTCATTGGTGGAGTGTATGAAAATTTTTATATTGACTATGTTTGATTATATAGTTAAGTTTTCTCTATCTATCTTAATATAGATTTTATTTTATATATTTAATAATATTGTGATTAAGGAGTTAAAATTTGAAAAATAATAGGATATTATTAGTGTCTCCATCTTCAAACACAGAAAAGAGGGTTCCTAAAGTTATAAAAATCCCCGAGATAGCTCTTGGGATTATCGCTTCTTTAACACCGAAGGAGTTTGATGTGGATATTGTAGAAGAGGAAACCGATAAAATTGATTTTGACCATGATTGTGAAATAGTCGGCATTAGTTGTATGACGGCTAACTCCAATAGAGCTTATGATATTGCCGATGAATTCAAGAAACGGGGGAAAACAGTTGTTTTCGGGGGCATTCATCCAACCGTAAGACCCGATGAAGCACTGGCACACGGAGATTCTGTAGTGATTGGAGAAGCTGAAGGTTCATGGACACAGCTTTTAAAAGACTATGAGCATAACCAGCTCAAGAAGAAATATTACGGGCTTCATCCGGAGCTTAGCGATTATCCATATCCTATATTGAAACAACAGAAGAAGAGGGTTCGAGCTTATAATATCGTGCCTATTCTAACCACGAAAGGGTGTCCTTACAAGTGTTCGTTCTGTAGTATACATAATGTGTTTGGAAACAAGATTCGTCATATGCCTATTGACATGGTTGTTGATTATATCGTTTCCTCGGGTAAAAAGACTTTCATCTTTGTTGATGACAACATCATGGGTTATCCTAAATATGCGAAGGAATTATTTAGGAGGATAAAACCGCTGAACATTAGATGGGTAGGTCAATCATCTGTTTCATTTGTGAAAGATTACGAATTAATGGAGTTGGCAAGAGAAAGCGGGTGCAAGGGTCTGTTCTTCGGCTTGGAAACTGTCTCTAAAAGCCAGCTTAACAGCTTTAGGAAAAACTTTAAGAAGATTGAACACATCGAAGAAGCCATAAAAAAAGTACAGAACAATGGCATTATATTCATGGCCTCATTGGTATTCGGATTCGATGATGATAAGGAAAGCGTGTTTGATGAAACATTGGAATTCCTGATGAAAAATAAAGTTCAATCGGCATCTATTAACATTCTAACCCCATACCCGAAAACACAAATATATAAGCAGTTCAAAGAAGAAGGCCGTCTCCTAACCGAAAACTGGAAGTACTATGATACTACTAATGTGGTTTATCAGCCTAAAAACATATCACCGGAGAAATTGGCAGAGGAATATCAAAGAGTAAAAATGGAATATTACGGATTCGGTTCTATTCTAAAAAGACTTACAGGAAATCTAAACCATCCTTTACTTCATTTACTGTTTAATCTCGCATACCGTAACATGGTTCATGATGACTATTCAAACTGGGAAGTTAGGATGGACGAAATCTTGAGGGAGAGTGCATCTCTCAAAAGAGACACAAAACCCATTACCGAATTAGGAAGACCAAAAGAAGAGAAAAATGTTAAAGTATATGAATGACTTATTTTCACAATAACAAAGCTTTTAAACTTGATAAGATACAAAAGTTGTATTTAGATTATAGAAAAACTACTTAATCAGTGATTAAGTAATTTTTCCTACTGCGAAAAAGCTGTTTTTGTTAAATAATTCTAGACACCGATTCTTCTCGAAGAACTTTCGAGTAGTAGTCGAAGTACAATGACCCTTGCGAGAAGATTCGACTAATAATGCTTACAATATCAACAGAAATTTCACAAGAGAAACATATCTAAATATGCAAAGGCTTATCCAGAGCAACATGACTCGCCTCAACCAGTGTCTCACTCACCGCAGGATGAGTATGAACGACGGCAGACACATCTTCCAAACAGCCTTCCATCCGCATGATAGCCACCGCTTCGTTAATCATATCCGTAGCATTCGGTGATACGATGTGTACACCCATCACCTCGCCATACTTCTCCTCAGCAAGGATTTTGACGAAGCCTTCCCGATGCCCCTCTGCCATCGCCTTGCTATTAGCGGAAAGCGGGAATTTACCCACCTTATACTTGATGCTGTGCTCTTTCATCTGCTCTTCGGTGAAGCCGACGGAGGCTATCTCCGGTTCTGTGTACATGTTGGATGGTATCTTATCGTAGTCCATAGGCTGTTTTACACCAGCTATATGGTTAACCGCAGTCGTACCGCCGGCTGATGCTGCCTGAGCATACATCGAACCGGTGATATCGCCTATCGCATATACCCCATCAATGCTGGTTTGCATAAACTCATCGGTTTTAACGAAGCTCCGCTCCATCTCCAGCTCCATCTCGCCCATCTTCGGCAGGATAGGTCGCCTATCCGAGCAGTTCACAATCATATCGCACTTGATGAACTCCTTATCCGCCATGATGCCGTCTTCTGCATCTTCAAGGTCTTGCTTATCCATATAAAACTTGACCCCGTTCTTTTTCAATCGCTTGTTGATGAACTCCGCCACATCGCTATCCATGTAGGGGACAAGCTCTTTCTTATCGCTAACGATGGATACACTCTTCCCGACAAGGTTCAGCATGTTGGCAACCTCACAGGTGTTAGGGTTGTTCCCGTAAACGACGATGTCGTCCGGAATGGTTTTCATCTCGAAGAAATCATCAAGCTCCGCTACCTTGACCTTTTTCAGATGAGTCAGATGGTCATTCTTTGGTCTTGAACCGGTAGCGATGATGATATGATCCGTAGTGTATGTCATATCACCGACTTTGACTTCATTCTTATTGATGATTTCGCCCTCACCCCTTATCTTCTCGACATTGTTCTTCTTAAGCAGGAACTCGACACCTTTCACCAGTTTCTTAACTGTTTTGTTCTTTCTGGAGACTGCCTTTTCCCAATTGAATGACAGCTCTTTCTTGTCGTAGCCTTCTAGTCCGAAGGTGATGCCTTCGTTCTTTACTTTGCTGAACAGTTTTGCACTCTCCAGCATAGTCTTAGATGGTATACACCCCCAATTCAGGCACATCCCGCCAATATCCTTCTTCTCGATGATAGCCGTGTTTAATCCTATCTGACCGGCACGAATCCCTGCTACATATCCGCCGGGACCCGACCCGATAATGATTACATCGTATTTATTACTCATAAGATAACCTTCCAATATAAATGTTATTAACTCAAATTTTCAAGAAATCACATCAAGTCTGTGTTGTTTCCTCAGGAATGAGACTTATTCTAATTCTAGTTTTTCGTAGTATTTAATCTCATCCTGACTGATAATCAGAGCGTTTCCCACCACCATGAAGTTGTATATACCATTAGGCAGGTCGGCGTCATCACCGGGCTGAATGTCGGTTGAGTTGTTCACTTCGAAAGTCATGCTGTTAAAATTGATATTCTCTATCTTCCCGCCATGGTTGTCGTTATCCGTCTCATTACCATCCTCCTCACGGAGGTAGCTGTATGATATCGTCTCGTTTTCCAGGTTTATAGTCAAAGTCTTGCTAGCAGTCACGATTAGGTTTCCTGCTACCCGCTCTTCATAGACGCCGACCCATTCACCTTCCAGGGTCTCTGCGTTACCTCCGGCGACTATAGGAACAGCATCCATAGGAATGATAAGCAGTTTCTCGCCATCCACACCGAAAGTTGATAGTACCGACTCTTCTATATCTATGACATCACCGCCCTGCACCTCGTAAGACATGTCTATATTATTGCCAACCACATCGAATGTACCTTTGGCGACCTGTACATCGGGTTCGGGGAAGGTGTTGATTTGAGTAAAGTCCTTCCCGGTTATCTGTTCGCTGTCAAAGACATACTGATAATCCCCGTCTACATGTTCCCACTTGCCTTTAAGCAGGTCATACTCCGGAGGAGCGCATGAGATAATGATTAAAACTACAGTCATAGCTAAAACTAAACCTAAAATCTTTGTTTTCATATACTTGATTCCCTTTTCTAATGATAGATTAAATAAATATTAATTACATCATAAGCATAGTCATAGGGTCAGCAAGCTGTTCCATAACATCTTTCAGGAAACGAGCTGCATCTCCGCCGTCTATGATTCTATGGTCAATGCTGAGTGATAAGGGCAGGAAGTATCCCGCTACTACCCCATTATCCTTAACAGCCGGCTTCTGGACTATCCTGCCTACACCTAATATCGCTACCTCAGGGTAATTGATAATAGGGACACCATATATGCCCGCAATCGAACCGTAATTGGTGATGGAGAAAGTCCCGCCTTTCAGTTCATCCAAGGTGATTTTACGCTCTCTCGACCGTTCAGCATAATCCTTAATCTCACCAGCCAATTCGAAGATGCTCTTCTGGTCAGCATCCTTGATTACCGGTACTATGAGACCATTCGGCGTATCCACTGCCATCCCTATGTTGAAATAGTTATGATAGATGACACGATTGTTATCGAGGTCTAACCGGCTATTCAGCTTCTTATGCCGTTTCAATGCGTTGGTTACCGCCTTCACCACAAAAGCGAGGTAAGACAGCTTCACCCCCTTATCAGCGAAGGTTTGCTTCTTGTCTTCACGGAGCTGAACCAGCTTTGATATCTCCACCTCTTCCATGCTTACGGCATGCGGGGCTGTGAACATGGATTCGGTCATTTTCTTAACTATGGTTCGCCGTAGCTGGGTGAGTTCCTCGACTTCCACTCGTCCTTTAGCTCCCTTCTCCTTTTCCACACGCTCGCCACCGGTAGTGGTAACTTTTTCGCCTTCTGCCCCGCCTTTCTGCTTTGCCTCGAAGGCTTTGCGTATGTCCGCCTTCATCACTCTACCGCCAGGACCTGTTCCCTTAACGGTGTTGATATCGATACCGAGGTCTCTAGCCATCTTTCTGGCTACAGGAGTGGCAAGGGCTTTCTTGTGCTTCCTGGCTTCATCCTTAGAGACCTCCTCATCCATGCCTTCACCTGTAGATGGCAGGAATGAGTCTCCAGAAGCGTCTTCAATAACGCCTACCACGCCGAAGCCTTTCTCCTCAACGGGTTTAGCTTCCTCACCCTTTTCTGCTTTCTCTTCGGTCGCTTCAGCTTCCTCACCGGCTTCACCCTCTATCTCGAGCTCAACCACACCCTCACCGACTTCGACAGTCTCGCCGACCTTAACGAAGATGTTCTTTATCGAGCCGGTTTCGGGGCTGGGTATGTCGGTAACGACTTTATCAGTCTCCACTTTGATGAGTGAGTCGCCTTCTTTGACCTCCTGTCCCTTCTTGATATAGACTTCGAGGACTTTACCTTCCGTGATTCCTTCTCCAATATCGGGAAACTTGAAAATATGACGCATAATTCCTCCTATTTTAGATTCATACGGTTAATGCTTTCTCCCTTCCTTTTTGATAAAGTGTTAAGCGAATTAGAACTCCACCAGCCTCTTTATCTCTAAGAAAATCCGCTCCGGATTAGGATAATATAGGTCTTCCGTCTTGGGGAGCGGGACAATCGTATCGAAGCCCGTCACCCTCGTTGGTGGTGCTTCCAGATAGAGGAAAGCCTCTTCATGAGCCTGAGCAAGCAACTCAGCCGCTACACCAAAACTCTGCGGTCCTTCATGAGTCACGAGGAGTCTGCCTGTCTTCTTCACCGACTCCATCACCGTATCCGTATCCATTGGGTATATAGTCCTAAGGTCGATAAGCTCTACAGAGATGCCTTGCTTCTTAGCCATCGCCACCGCCTGCTGGGCTATCTTCATCATCGCTCCGTATGCTACCAGAGTGATGTCGCTTCCTTCGTGTGCTATCCTTGCCTTACCAATCTTGATTCGGTACTTACCATCAGGTACTTCCTGCTTCACGGCACGATAGCTCCTTTTCGGCTCTAAGAACATAACCGGGTCGTTATCCTCGATAGCACTTATTAGAAGACCCTTAGCGTCATAAGGGGTAGATGGTATGACCACCTTAAGTCCCGGTATGTGTGCGTATAGGGCTTCCATGCTTTCGCTGTGAAGCTCGAGAGCCTTTACCATACCACCATAAGGCATGCGCATGACCATCGGTGCTTGGAATCGCCCTCTGGTTCGATTCCTGTATCGGGATACATGGGTGATAAGCTGATTGAATGCGGGATACATGAAACCCGAGAACTGTATCTCCACAACGGGTCTCAAACCCCCGATACACATGCCCAGTCCTGCTCCCACGATAGCGGATTCAGCCAGCGGTGCATCGAATACCCTCTTCTCACCGTATTTCTCCTGTAGTCCTTCGGTTACACGGAAGACTCCGCCTTCTTTGCCGGCATCCTCGCCGAAGACCAGCACTTTCTCGTCCTCTTCCAGCATTATGTCGATGGCTGAGTTCAAAGCCTTTACCATATTCATTACTGCCATATCATTTGCCTCCCTTCTTGCTTAGATAGTTCTTGAGCTTCATCATCTGCTTCTTGATGACATCTGGCATATCATCAAACATGTATTTGAAGATGTCTTCGGTGTCCTGTGGGGGTATCTTCTCTACCTTACGGAAACTCTCTTCTATCTGCTGGTTATACTTATCGGTGAACTCCTTATCCTTGTCGTCGTCCCAGATACCTTTATCCATTAGATACTTCTTCATACGGTTGAGAGGGTCTTTCTTCTCCCACTCCTTCTCTTCCTGGTCTGTTCTATACTTGGTCGGGTCGTCCGATGTGGTATGAGCACCCATCCTATATGTCAATGCTTCTATTAATACCGGACCCTTACCATCCTTAGCATGCTTCAAAGCCTCTTGCGTCGCTCTGTATACGGCGAAGAAGTCGTTACCGTCAATCTGTATACCGGGCATCTCATAGGCAATCGCTTTCTGGGCGAGTGTCTTCGATTTGGTCTGCTTCACTCTGGGGAAGGATATCGCATATTGGTTGTTGTTACAGAAGAACACCACCGGACATCCCCATACTGAAGCGAAGTTCATACTCTCATGGAAGTCACCTTCAGATGTTCCGCCATCGCCGAAATAGGTGATGACCGCTTCGTCCTTCTCTTGATACTTTATGGAGAAAGCAAGCCCGGTAGCATGTGGCAACTGCGACGAGATAGGCACTGAGAAAGGCAATACCCTGACATCATCCGGATAGACATTGCCGGCTTCGTTTCCCAGCCAGTAATGCATATACTTCTCCGGAGAAACGCCTCTTGCCAGATACGCACCTAATTCACGATAAGCAGGGACAAGCCAGTCATTCTCATCCAGAGCTAACCCACTACCCACAGCTGCAGCTTCCTGTCCTTTGTTGGGGGGTAGTGTGTACATCCTGCCCTGTCGCTGTAGGGATACGCACTTAAGGTCGACTACTCTTGCCAGTAACATTGTCTTATAAGCTTTTATCAATTCTTCGTCGGAAAGGTCAGGCATCCAATCCTTATTGACGACTTTTCCATTATCGTCTATCACCTGAAATGTCTTTCCGATAAGAGGTTCATACTCATCAAATAGCATTAAATATTCTCCTTGTGATAATTGTTTCTATAGAATTAACATTTATACTTTTTAACCTGAACTCAAAATTAAAGATAAACAAAAAGGATTAAATTAACAATAGTATATAATTTGAGTCGTTACCTTACTAAAACAACTCCTTTATATCTTAAATCATAGATTGAAAAGGTTTCTTTAATACAACTTTATTTTAAGTAGAATGTGTATAATTATATTAAATAATCATTGGTTTTTAAAGGGTTATAAAGGAATAAAATGCGGATTAATCTATATTATCAATATAATG
>CAYUUC010000165.1:0-7760 GCA_964447635.1 uncultured Spirochaetia bacterium | reverse complement strand
AGTAGGTATTATTCATGTATGTAAAGGAAGTCTGGGCGATGAGCAGGCTAATTACGATAACAGTAAAGTTTAATGTCCTTAGCTGAACCTTAACCACCCGATGTATATTGTAATAGTAGCGCATGGTGATTATATGTATTAATAGTAGAAAGCCTATCGAGACTGCCAGAGTAAGCAGTATGTATTGAATATCCTCTTTCACCATCTTGTTTATATCCTTGTTGATAAGGCTTTCCTTGAACTGTATGTATACAACGCCGGCCAACTCAGTAACATTGTAATAGACGGGGACACCGACATAGTAATCGCCTTTATACCTGGTCACCCTGTAGTCATATGGGTTTATATAACCAGTGTCTATTAGGGCATCGTACAGTTTTAGTTTTTCTTCATGGCTTATCTCTTTATCCTTGTATAGATAGGCGGTGTCTCCTTTTTTATGTTGATAATGCTTGTTGAACAGCTCTTTCAGGTCGACATCGATAAGGTTTTCCATAATCGTCTGTTGGAAGTCCTGTTCGGGTATTTCAATTGGGATATCAATCTGTAGGTCAGCGAAGCCGTCTGAAGGTACTATTTGGTTGAGATTATTGTTCAGGTAGGAATCTTTAGTGCTGTTGACTATCCGGTTATATCCTTCATCTTTATATACGATGAAAACAGCGTCTATGTTTTCTGATTGGTTGGCTATGTTATCTATCCTTCTGTCGATATGTGGCAGGTCATCGAAACGGTATCCGAAGCTCACCCTGGTTTCGATGTCCCGTTTAAGGTTATCCGCTACTATCTTATAGCTAGATACTAAAGATGAGCGATACTCTTCCTCGAATGAAGATATGCTTAAAACTGCGTTCAGTACTTGCCCGATGATGATTATGATTATTGCTATTACTATAACTTTTATGTCGATTAATCTATGCAACAAAGTTTATTTCCTTTCATAGCTGTGAATTTCATAATAGACTTCTTCAGCTAATCTAAGCAATTCTATTGGTACTTCAAAGTTTATCATATTGGCGGTTTCTAGATTAATTGCTATAGATGGTGTGGGACTGAACTTCTGTTCGAGATTTCCCGGCATTTCCCCTTTGAGTATCTTGACCATCTTTTCTGCGTGGAAAGCTCCCACTTGCTTACCCTGTATAGTACTCATGGAGAAGAGCACTCCATGCTTGACATATTCCGAACCTTCCATGGCGAAGGAGGTTAAATTATGATTATTCACCACCTCCATTATCTCATCGATGTTCTTAAGCTCCAATCCACCAGCGATGACGAGGTAAACAGCGTTGATATGAGGGGCTATATCCTTCAAAGCTTCCAGGTATCTGTATTTAGCATTAACCTCGTTGTTTTCCTGAGCTACTCCTTCGGTGGAGCTAACGATTTCAAAGCCTTTCTCCCTGGCGACTTTTCTGATATCGTTTATGGCGGAGTAGACCCTGCCTATCTCTGTATCAGCATATACTACACCCAGCTTATCGAAGCCGACTAGCTTATGAAACAGTTCAACCTGTCTTACAAATCTTTCCTTATCTACAACGGTTGTCAGGTAGTCTTTCCCGGAGTCATTCTCTGAAGGAATGATTCCTGCTTCAATCGGATTGGATACACCAGCAAGGATGACAGGAGTGTCGAAGTCAGCGGGTAGATAGGGTTTATCATAGCTGTTCTTTTTTACTCCAGATAGTATTCTACCTGCTATCGTCCCGAATGATATGATCAGGTCAATGTCTTCCAGCTTGATTATCCTTTGAAAGCGTGCCTCCCTTATCATCATCTCCGAGTCATTCCAGTTAAAATCGAAGAACAGGTCTGGTTCAAAAGTGAGATAGTTGCTGTATTGGTGGGATTGTAGCATATTGATGGTTTGTGGGATGGGTCGGTCTTCTGTAGCTCTAATTGGTTCTACAGGATTGAGCCAGCCTAGTTTAACCAGTCTCTCTAGTATGCCGGCAAAGTTATTTCGGTAGTTATAGTAATCACCGCTTTGGACTATGGCGATGATATGTTTATCTTTTTCATAGGGTTTTTCCGGGGATAGGACTTTTGACTCATCCGGTAGAGTTTCGATTCGTTCTGGATTAGTGTTGTCTTTGATTGTGTGGTCTGGAGAATCGTTACCCTCTCCGTTGCTTTCGTAACTGCACATAGAGATAAGGACAATAATAAGAATAGATATAAATCCGAATATGTTTTTGTTGGTCATTTTTCGTGAGCCTCCTATATATTGAATGGTTATCAAAATCAGTAATATAAGTATGTTTGGATGTTCAAGTGTAATATTATAATTATTTTTGTCATTGTCAAAATAGCCTCATTTAAATATGAAAAAGTATAGTTCAATAAAACATTAATAATATTAAAATATATTATGTATTTTTAATTCTTTTAATGTCATAGGGTAATTATACCAAAATTCGATAAAAGAATCCCCCTAATCCCCTCGTCTTCTGCGAAGACGCAATTAATGGGTACTTGGAGATGAATTGCACAAACTTTTACTATTTCTTCTCCCTTAACAAGGCATAAGATAGAAGAGGGATTCTCTCAATATTGCCTAAAATTAACAGATATTGTCATTAATCCGATTTCCTAGTATAACATTCACATAGTAATATAAATTGAGACTATTCCAATGGTAATATATTAAATGGTTAAGAAGTGATGATATCGTTAATAATCCGCATGATAAGTTCTATAGGGATACATATCAATTCACCGATAATGTGATTGATATGATTAAAAGCCTTGATGATAAGTAAATTGTTTCCAAGATTGATTTCAGCAAGATTAAGCATCGCATGGTTCATTCATAGATGAAGCCTTGAAGGGTTCTCAAATCGTATCTGCTTATCAGAATAAGATTGAAGGATGATACAGTGTGAATATCATACTAGGAAAATTGGTTTTTTAGTTTTATTTACCTAAAGATAGAATCTTATTCCAAATTTCGGAATTATATTAATATAATAATAATCGAATCTGGGTAATACACCATGAATGAATAATACAGCCTGGAAGAAAAGTGCAAGCCTATTAAACATCCGTAAATCAAACCCTCCTAAAAGACTGAGACCTATATAACTGGTTTCTTCATTAGATGGTGTAGCCTGTAGATGCATATAGTTAAAATCAACAGACGCCATAACAGTAGGATAAACATAATCATTGATAAGACCTAAGAACAAAGGTTTTTGAAACTCGACTCCTATCTCCAAATAAAAGTTCTCACCATTATCACCTTGGAACTCGGGTATCGGAATATGCCCGATACCTATATAGCCGTATACGGAATTCCCGTTTAGGTAGGCGATATTTGCTCCAACTTTACCATAGTTGAACCATGGGTATGTAGCATAATTAGTTTCACCAAAAGCATCATTTAAGAATAGTAATAACCCCATATTCAATCTAGAGCCTACTCCAAAAAACACGATATGTTCATGGACTTTTTCGATGAATTTTCTGATGAATGTGATATTATGTTTATCTGCTAATTCTTCCAACTCCCCGGCTAATTCCTGTCTTTCTTTTGGTATAGTTTTTATGTCTTTGTCTCCCATATCGAATTCTATAGATTCTATCTCCGCCAGCTTATATACATTAATCCCCCATCTCGTCACCGGGAGATTAACTACAGTAAAGGATTTATACCGATTATCCGATATTAGTATCACCGACCCGCCGTTTATCTCAATGATTCTGCCCTTGGCCTTATTTTTGAATGATAGCCAATCATCCCTTTTGTACTTGATTATATCGTAGTATAGGATACTGCCGTGATGGTCGATATCGTATGAATCTACCCTCTGGTTTAATGAATCGTCCCCGCCTTCTTCATAAACCAAGGCTACATTTGTATCTTTGAACCTGTCTTCCAGTATATTGGATATATCCTCTCTTTCTTTTGCAGTTTCGATGTTTGTGCTGTCGAAGATAATAAAGTCAATTCTATCTAACCATATTTCTTGGATTTTGTCATCAACCTTAATGTTGATGTATTCATCATCAATGCTGGTGATTTCGCCTTTCTTGGTATCAAATCGAAAAGCAACGCTAACCTTTAGGTATAGGGCATCGTGGTAGGTATAGGTTTCAGAGTCTGGGTCATCCTGTCCTCCGGCGAGGCATACTGCCGGTATGGATAAGATGATTATTGAAAGGAATATTACTAATGTTATATTTTTCATTACTCTATTCCACCTTTTACTGATATATTATGATATAATTCTATAAAAATCATTCTGATGGAACGAATTTTGCCTAATTTTCTTTGTAGGAATTGAATATATTAAATCCCTACTACTAGAAAATAGAAGATTTCGATGATTTTCATACCACTAACTATTGTATAAATATAATAACATAATTGTCCAAATTCTTCAATTTAATTTAAAATATAAAATCATAATAGATTGACTTAATAAGATATACTTTATATTATTAATATTATTAATATTAGTAGTATTAAGTATCAGGATAGTCTGGATTACTTGATAATCATACTAATACACAATCTAGCATTACAATATAGCGTGATGATAAATAAACTTTTTAAGAGGGAGTTTTATGTTTAATAACAGATTAAGATTTGGTTTGGTTATACTTATCATAACCCTAGCTTTAACTACCATATCCGCATGCTTTCCCAAACTTGGTCAGGATTGGGAGCTTATAACAGATGACCCCGGTTGGGAGGGAAGAGAAGGGCATGCCGCTGTGGTGTTCGATGATAAGATGTGGATACTAGGCGGCTCTTATCAGATTGATGATACCAATTACTTCAACTTTAACGATGTATGGTCAAGCGAAGACGGAGTCAATTGGACAGAAGTCAGGGCTAACGATACAAACTCCGACAACTGGGGTGTAACGATATGGAACCCGGGTGAAGGACACTCAGCACTCGCCTTCAACGATAAGCTGTGGGTTATACAATATGAGGAAGTGTGGTCATCCAGTGATGGTGTGGATTGGACACTCGAATCTACAGCGGGACCGGGTAAGATACACCCTGCTAGTGCCGTATATGATGGTAAGATGTGGATTGTCGGTGGTAACAGCAATGCATATTGGTCTTCCGATGGTATAACATGGAACGAGATTGTATTAGATCATAGCGATTATGATAATATGTGGGAAGAAAGGAAATACTTCAGCGCACTGGTTTATCAGGATAAACTATGGATACTCGGTGGAAACGAACCGGGCATCTTCGGTCAGTATAAACACGATGTATGGTACACCACAGACGGTGAGAACTGGGTACATGCAGAGAATGGAGATTGGGAAGCTCGATGGGGTTTTGCCTCCGTCGTCTATGAGGATAAGATGTGGGTGATGGGCGGTTATGCCGTTGTCGGATGGCAGGACGAGGCTCTCATGAATGATGTATGGATGAGTCCTGACGGTGAAGAGTGGGAAAGGTCAACATACGGTGCTCAATGGGGACAGAGGCGACTTCATGCCGGGTTGGTGTTTAATGACAGGATTTGGATAATAGGCGGTTACGGCTTAGATGGTAACGGGGATAGACTGTATTATAACGATGTATGGAGGATAGTCCCGCTGGAAACAACCCCGTAAAAAACAAACTATTCATTTATTAGATTTAATTTAGTCGAATTACTTTTTGACTCGGTGATGATTCCGGTATAAGAAGCTCCGGGGTTTAATGTTACGTTACTTTCTTTTATTGTTCTGCCCTTATGTTTGATTTTTATATTGATGTCAAGATTTCCAATCTTATGGAATTTACAAATCTCATTGAAATATAAATCGTTAGATATTAATTTATTGTCTATATAAATATCAATATCTTCTTTATCTTTCATATAATTAGCAAATCTTAGAAATGATGGTCTAGTACTTTTAACTAAGAGTTTTAATCCAGAGTCATTTAATGAGAGGATACTATCTTTATCTATTTTTATATCAGCTTTAACCGGACCAAGTATTACTTTGTTGCTATTTGATTTTGTAATATGGAATGTCGTTAATCCTCTATTGGGAAGATTATTCGATACGATGTAATCATAAAGAGAAATGTTAGAGAAGTATTTCTTCCCTTCGACATATAAATCAACTTTTCCATAATCATTCCCAGCATTAAAGAATCCGAATTTGTATTTTTCATTAAGAAGCATCAAATCTAAATTATTCTTAGAAACGTATCCCACTATATTCAGCAAGTATGCCTCGCCGGAGTCTACCATTGTTTTTCTTGATATGATATTTTTATATCCATCTTTTACAAGGATTTCATGAATCCCGTGTTCGATTTCTATAAATTCGGTTGGTTCAGAATATTCCACATTGTAAAACATCTCACGACCATCGATAAATACTTTTATATTTCTATTAGCTGTATCTGGGGAATTATTCGATACTCTTATGAAAGCCGGTCTGGTCTTCTTTACCATGAGTTTAGCTTCCATTGAATCTCTATTACCGTAAATAATTATAATATGGTCTCTACCTTTATTTATATTTGCTTTATTTATATTCATAAGGACTTGTTTAGTATTAGCTTCGTATACTGAGAAATTCAGGTCTTTAATAGGGACATTAATATAATCGGAAAAAGAATTAGTGTTTATATTGGAGAATAATCTTAAATTATTACTATCAACAATATCCACCTTTAAATCATCAGAACATGCGTTAAAAAGAGCAATTCTAGAATGCTTATCTGCGTAATAGGGTGGGTTTTCATAGGTTTCGAAATAGTTATTGTTAAAATCCGGTTCATTATTATCTACAATATCTTCATCATCCACGACAACATTATTATAATTCTTATTAGACTTTGTTATATAGAATTCGCCTGTTCTATCCGTGCTTTCCCATGGTATTTGTGATATATTGGGGTATTTTTTGGACCATTCACGCATTCCATTGGTAACACTTACTACGGTTTCCCGGAATGATACATATCCATCTTCGTTGCCTACCGGTTTTGAGTCTGCTTCACCTTTTAAAGCTTTGACTAGGAAATATGTATATACTCCTCCACCAAGTTCTTTTATCTCCCATGAAAAGTTTCCGGGTTGTGTAGAATATAATATACCATACCCATGAGAAGTATCATCCTGAGAAAAACCTTCACCTACAGACTTGTTATTCCCTCGATTATTTCGGCATGCGTCCATAAAAACCATTGCTTTAGCTTCCTTTTGTATTTCGTTTATAATTCTTAATACTTCTTCCAAACTAATTGCGGTATTAACCATATTACTCGAATCCAGTTCCATAGGTGCAAGATAGTTCTCACCTTTATTCTGGAAGCCGTGCCCACTGAAATAGAAGACGAAGGACTTTATCATCTCTTTAGAAGACAGATAGTTGGCATTCTCGAGTTCTTGGTAAATATTATTTCTTGTTGGATAAGACCCATTATCATTTGTGAAGAGATGGACATCGAATACACCTTGTTCTTCAAGAACTTTTGCCACTTTTTCAGCATCTGAGCAGGCATATCTAAGGTCGGATATATTATCATTTAGATAATCATCTATTCCGATAACTATGGCTAATCTGTCCATCCTGGTTTCTTCAGGACCATTCTCTTTACCTATAATGGTTTTATTATCTTGAGCCGATATTGACATTACGATAAAGAGAAAAATAAGTATTGTAATCCATCTAATAGCTTTCTTAATCATAGGAATTTACTCCAACTTTATATTAACATGTGTATATTTTACCATAACTGAGCGGTACATTTTTTGCTTATGTGATTTCTTATCTGAATGAGT
>CAYUUC010000164.1:0-7775 GCA_964447635.1 uncultured Spirochaetia bacterium | reverse complement strand
TCTTTGTCGAATCCGTAGATTACGTCTGCAACAGCTTTCCCAATGTTGATAAAGAAGGTTGCTATATTACCTCTCCCATAAACAATTTCACTGCCTATGATGGAAAGAGAAAGCTTGATATATATACCAAAAAAGCAGATGATAGCTTCTATAACTTAGAAGAATATTCCCAAATATTAACTCCTAACAATGATGATGATTTTGGGATGGGTTCAAAGGATTGTAATGTATTCTTTGAGTGTTTTGATATTACTTTTGAACAAGGTGAAACTAAGACGATAACCAATAAGTATAAACAGAAGTATTACATAAACTACGGCGGATTTAACAGGTATCTTACATATATTCTTAAAACCGGTGCTTACTGGAAAGATAATATTGAACTTATTGAAATCTTTTTTCATCTAGATGGTCTACAGATTAGCGAAAGAACAGATCAAATATTCTATGATACATATTCTTTTGAGTATAATGATGATTATGACATAAATGAAATTAAAGAAAATGGAAATAAGGAAGAATGGATATTCAATCCTGATGAGATTGTAAAAATTGACAATGATTTGTATAAAATGACATTTAAGGATATAGAACCAGATTTCAATATAGAATTACAATTTCCAATGCCTATTATATCAAATATTGAAGCATCTTCAACTTTAAAAAATGATTCATATTATTATGGAACAGATAATCTTTATGATAACGATAAAAACACTGCTTGGGTAGAAGGTGTTGATGGAGACGGTGAAAACGAACATCTTTTTATATGGATTTCAGAAAGTGCTGGTGATTATACAACCAGAGCTGTAAGTAAAATAGGACTGATAAATGGTTATACTAAAGATTATACAACCTTTATGAATAACAATAGAATAAAAAAAGCAAAATTAGAAATATCTGATATTTTCAATAATGTGAACGAAAAAATTATACATTTAGATGATACACAAGAGATCCAATATATATACCTTGATAAACCTATACTAACTCAATATATAAAACTAACAATACTCGAGATTTATAAAGGCAATAAGTATTCTGATACATGTCTATCGGAAATAATTGTTTTCACAGATGAATTATGATACAGAAACATAATCCATACTTGAATATGAACTATATTCATCAAGATTCTCTATAATATGCTTATTCTGGAGTGGAAAAGGTAAAGATTCGACAACAGTCTTAGTTATGTGATGAGAGAACATTCTTCCTTTATTAGTTAATACTCCATTTTTGGAATAACCGAAGATTTTCAATAACCATATATAAAAATTGATATATGAAGGATATTCATTTGAGTTATGGCATTTACATTCATAAATCATGCTAGCAAATCTTCTCCAGTCATCAGTTGCTTTGGTTTTTTCTGCAATTAATGCCTTATATTCACCCCTTTTGTAACATTCTAAATATACATCCAACTCCGGATTAACCACCTTCCATTTACCAAATGTAGAAAATGCTGCAGGACCGAAACCTACATAATCCTGGACTAATTCATCCCTTGAGCTATCGTATATATCATCATCTTTCCCAAAAGTCCATATGGTTTTCCTTCTATAGCCTAATTCTCGCAGATACATCTCATATGCTTCTTCAATAAGTTGAAACTGTCTCTCTTCTTTCATATCATTATTTTGTATCATTCCTTTATTAATAACCATAAGCGGATAGATGGTCATCTGATTGGGTAATATTTCCATAGATTTTTGTATATCTTTTAGGAATAACTCTTCAGACTGACCAATAAAGCCTATCATCATATCAATCGTTACCCATAATCCGATAGATTGAGCATAATCGACGATGGTTTTCATATGTTCAAATGGAGAAGCTTTCCTACCGCTATTCAATAAAATCTCCCCATCAAAACTCTCTACACCAATACTGATTTTATTAACTCCAATACTATTAAGTCCGGAGAGATATTCTTTAGTAATCAATGAAGGATGCAATTCCACACCTATATTGTGGATACTGACTTTATCTCTAATAACTGAGATTATATTATCCAATTCACTAACATTCAATGTATTTGGTGTTCCACCACCAATGTATAACCATGCTGGTTTTCCTGATATATTCTTACGCTTAATTTCATTGATTATTGCTCTCATATACATATTCTTGTCCTTTTCGGAATATATTTCTTTATAGAAAGGACAGAAATGACATTTACTAAAACAGAATGGGACATGAATATATATACCATAATGTTCATTGAAATGATAATCGGGGATTTTCTTAAATTTATACTTAACATTTTGGAAGCTCTTTTTCATCATCTCTTTACTTTTTGTAATAATCATAGTAACCTCACTTTAGGTAATCGATTTTAAAACCATCTATAATTTAATAAGGTATACTAATTTTAAAAAATAATTTATATGAGTCTTGTCAATATTTCTTGAAAGGAGAATATTGAAAATGGCTAATTCACTTTATAGTTATTCATACTAGTTCTAACTGAAATATAAATATAGTTTTTTTTTATTATCTTATACTTAAAGGTGATTATCATATGTCAATTTACCATAGCATTTATGATTCCAAAGTAAAGATAAAAGATAAAATTCATGATTATATATCATTAACCCAGATTGAGCTAAAAATTATAGAAACAGACATTTTTCAAAGGTTAAGAAATATATCTCAAAGCGGATTAATTCACACTGTTTATCCAGCAAATAGGACCAGTCGTTTTGAACATTCACTCGGTTGTTTGTATTTATCAGGCTTATTCATAGAAAATATGCTGGCTAATTCGGCTGTCTATTCTAAAATAAGTTTAGACCAATCAGATGCTAATGATGGTATTACAATAAAAGAATCTTTCCTAAATACATTTATAGAACAGTATTCTAAAGATTATAATAAAGATGAAATTAATGATTATATACATAAGTTAAAAAGTCTGAATAAAGAATTCTCAAAAAGTCAGATACTTGAAGCAATTATCTGGCAATCTGTCAGGATATGCGGATTGCTTCATGATATTGGTCATCTTCCATTTAGCCATGATTTAGAAGGTATAATAAACAAAAATTTAAATCTATTGGAACTAAGTGATGAAGAAAAAGTAGAATACTTAAGATTTTATAATGGGAAATATCATGAATTCGCAACCATTCGTTTAATTAAAGACCAAAAACTAAAAAACTGTTTCGAAGGTCATATACCTGTTTATAACACTGTGATTAAGATATTCCAGTCTAAGACAATGAATAAACACCATGATACCCTAATAAACAGTGTGAAGAACAAAAAAGACATATATGCAACTTTATTGGATATCGTTGATAATGAAATAGACGCCGATAGAGGGGACTATTTAAAGAGAGATGGGAAGTCATCTGGTGTTGAGATGGGTAATTATGACTTAAATAGGCTAATACAAAACATGAATTTACTTATGACTGAAAAAAAAGAATTCTTTATAAGACCAACACAATACGCATCCTCTATTGTAGAGCAATTCCTAATGGAAAGGTATCGTATTTATCAATATGTCCATTTTCATCAAAAGTCTGTTCTGGTAAATACATTGCTAGGTAGGATTGTAAGTTATTTGCTAAGCCCGGAAAGCTATGACATTAATATAGATACAAGAATAGATGGAAAAAACCTTAATTATAATAATTATATACAAACCAATATAAAAGAAAAAAAATTCAATGAGCCTTTTGATGACATATCTATAATTGGTATAATTCGTAAAGCATATGGGGAATTGTGTTTCATAGAAAAAGATAAGCTATCGGATAATGAAAAATTCTTAAAAAATATTATCGAAATATCATTCTATCGTAAAAAGAATTATATACCCTTATGGAAAAAGAACGAAGATTATATACAAATATACAATTCTAAGATAAAACCTGCCTTAGAAAGAATCACCAATAACCATTCATTAAATGAACTTTCGCAAAAGTATTTACTAGACCTTACTTCTATTGAAGCTTTGGAAGAAATAATTGATAAATATATACCAGAAAATATCCCTGCTAAAATTATAATCTCACCAAAACATTTCCAGCTAATAAAAGATGACTATTTTATAATCAACACAAAGACAAAAAAATGGACAATTCTAAATATTGGAGAATTTGCTCCTTTACTTTTCCAGGCAAAAACCATATGGGAGGATAATATCCAGATATTCTGTTACGCAATATTAAAAAGTAACCAACTTAAAGTGGAAAATATTAAACTCATCCCAATTTTAACCGATTCTTTTATTAAAGGAATTACAGAGTGGTTCGAAAATAATTCTAAATAAATAAAAGTTAAGAACTTATCAATATGTTTTTATAAGATTATTATTAAGGAGTCCATTAATTATGAACATTGAAGAAATCACTTCTTCATTAAAAGACAGTGGAACAGATTTATACTCAAATATGTCCGTAGAATATCCAGTGTCCAACAAAGATAAATCGAAAGACAAAAAGCATAAATCATTTTTCAATCCTGCTATGGCTGAAGTAAGTCAATTTATGGTCTTTGAAGAAATATTAAAAATGGATAACTGTATATCATATAATCTCTTAGAAGATAGCATATACGATAGATATGATAAGATATTAAAAACTCATAATACTGAATTTATCTTTTCACTAAAGATGCCGTTCTATGAATGGATTAAGTTACAAATAGAACTGGGCAACATTTTTGTAAATATAATTAAAGGTGAACCAATGCTCTCCATATCCAAGCCCATAGAAGAAGTATTAAAATCTAAAATTGATATGTTATACTCTATTACTGGAGAACATAACCCATCCTCTGAAGCTGTTTCTTAACATATATAATACTCTTTGATAAAAATCTAATCAATCTATCAAATCTTGACTATTAATAACTTATCCTATAAATTTTAATGAGTAATACCTTATACAAAAATCCTATTTAAATAAGTAATTCCAACTTCCTATGAGCTCTTCTCAATTAAATTATAGAATTATAGTCCAAAAACAATGACCATCTAAATAGGTTATAATATATTCAACAACATTTGAATTAAGATAGTATGCATATTATACATCTATTTCATATGATATTTTTTCCGCTAAGTATAAATCGATTTTGGTGGTTATTTTTATATTATTATAATCTCCTTCTAATAAATATACCGGCTCTCCTATATTATGGACAAAAGAAACATCATCGGTTACATTAAAGAAATCTTTTTCTTTAGCTACCTGAATTGCTTTCCAGATGAGGGAAAATCTAAAGCCTTGTGGTGTTTGTTCGTTATAAATAGTATTACGATTCGGTATTTCCCATATCACATTGTTGGCTGCTTTTACTACTGTATCAATAGACTTAACAGCTACACAGCAAGCATGGTGTTTTTGTGTTTCTGAGATGGTTCGAGTGATGATATCATTACTTATGAAAGGTCTGACAGCATCATGTATGATTATGATATCATCTGGTTTAACCTTACTAACTAAGTTGGATAAGGCTTTGTAGGATGATTCCTGTCTGGTTTTACCACCTGGAATTATATCGATGATTTTCCTAAAGCCTTTTCTACTAATCAATTTTTTTGTATATGTTATCCAAGCTGTATTCATAATGATTAAGATATTATGTATATTTTCATTAATTTCAAATTTTTTAATTGTTCTTATGATAATTTCCTCACCATTGATTTTGACAAATTGCTTAGGAATATCTAACCCTAATCTTGAACCACTTCCCCCAGCGAGTATAATAGCAATATTCAATTCATTCTCCTTTATTGATATTATTCTCTATCTGCTTCCTATCTTTAGAGTCAACTTTATATAAGTCAAATATGATATCATTTAGATTACATTCCAAAGGAGGAATTTTATCATCTTCATTATCCTTCTTAATTTGAATGATTTGGTTTACTATACTGGAGATAGTCTCTTGTTCTTTTCCTGATTGGATTTTAATGGGGATTTTGGATAATGGTTTCTTAACCAGTTCTATAATCTTTCCTTTCATTTTTCCTTTTTTCTTGAGCCAGTATAGAATCAGCTTTGAATTTAATATCCCAAGAATATAATATAAATCATAATGAGGGTCTTCTATAAAAAGATAGAAAACATCAATAGAAGCATAAAAAGGTTTATCTGAATAAGCAAATATATTACTAAACGAACGATAAGGGCATATAATCTTTTCAGATTCAAAATCTGTGTTAGGTCGATAACCATATAAAACCCACCACCTCCTTTCTCTATCTGCTTTCTGTAATGCATAATTACGATATCGATTATCTAAAATCTGCTTATTCCTTAATAGATGGCTTTTTATATTAGGAAAATCGTTTATATCATCTATACCATTAGTATATAGTAACCACCTAGTATTCCTATCTTCAGAAAACCACTTATTAATATCAGAATTTTTGTAAAACGGTTTAAGATAATCCTTTTCAAGATTACACAAATTTAAATCAATCTTTTCCTTATCACTTAATACAAATATTCCATTACCTATCATATTACTATTCAGATTATTTTTCTTTATATGATGTTTATTTATAAAATCACAGCCTGTTTGAATACCAGGAGAGATTCTTGAAATTCTCCCAAGACTTACACATTCTGTTATATCAATATCAACATCATTCCCTTAGTTGAATATATCCCATTCTTTATATGACAGCTCCATTGTGGAATACTTACTCATATAAGACTTAATATTACTTTTAGTCTTATTATTAGGTCTTAAATCAGATTCTATTATATTGATTTTTTTGCTATTATACTTTTTACTTTTCTTAAGATATATAATGATATTATCTATTCCTAAATGAGTAAATAATTTTTGGTTAGGTTTCCATGAGTATATTTGTAGGATTGATGTGTGTCTTTGTATATAATCTCTTAATCTGTCCCCATTTCTTGCTCCGAGGAAATATGAAGGAATAATATAAGATAATATGCCATATTCATCTTTTAACATATCTATACCCAACACTAGGAAATAATAATATAAGTCCTGTTTCCTTTTATAAAAATGCTTCCATTTAGGAAGATTCTTAATTTTTTGAAAAATATCTTTATTACCCTTCTGACCAAGATATGGCGGATTACTTATCATTATATCAAAATTATACATTTTCATATATTTAAAGTTAATATTATCACTCAATGAATCTTTACAAATAACTTTATGATTTGTAGAATCGATAAATCTATTTAAATTATTTAAATCAATTGGTTTTGTAATTGATAGGTATTTCATTATCAGTCTAATTTTGGTTATCATAATAGCTTTATCATCAATGTCTATACCGTACATACTGTTTAATATTTTAGATTGTTTTATATCCTTATCTGAATCTATATATTTACAAAGTTGCTCAAATATACCAATTAAGAAGCTACCACAACCGCATGCCGGGTCACATACCTTTAAAGAAGACAATTTATCTTTATGTTCTTTTTTTGGAATATCTTTTAAATATAGTTTAATGGTTTGATTACACATGGAATTGATAATTGGTTTAGGAGTATAGTATATACCACCAGCCTTCTTTTTATCCTTGCTATGAATGTATTGTAGGATTTTTTCTAATATCTGGGGGTCTATTGCAATTTTTATATTATCACCTATATCCTCTTCTATGGTGTAATTATAGGAGGATAATATATTAACCTTTTCTATAATCATTTTGTTTTTATATACTGATTGTAGTTTATTTATATTAATATACTTTTTAATGATAGATGGTTTCTTAAAATAGTTTTTGTTAATAAGTTCCGAATTATTCAAAAAACAATTTA
>CAYUUC010000163.1:0-7823 GCA_964447635.1 uncultured Spirochaetia bacterium | reverse complement strand
TATGGGAACACAAAGAACTCTGGAAAGGTTCGATAACACAATTAAAATTTATCAAGACACTTACACAACATCAGAAGTCAATACTGAAATATCAGGAAGCGATTCCATTGACTTAGGAACAATCGACTGCTCATCAGCAGATAATTACAGTGCTGCAGGCTGTGTTCATATTGATAGTGCTGATGAGAAAATCCACAACTTAAAAGCGATGGTATCATCCAAACTTCCTGGCGTCAGTTTCAAGATGGATGTGGATGATGCCGCTTTAACAGCTTCACTCTCAAGTGCTGGGACGGATGCGAGTTACTCAATAGATGCACCAGGCAAATTTGAAGATTGGCAATCAGTAACAGTTACAACAGGGGAAAGCAACAGGATACAATTTCAAGCAGTTGGAACAAAAGATAAAGTTGGAACATTGCCTTATGACCCAACTAAAGACGAGATACCATATCCCGCATCACTTTTTCTATACTGGGAAGAAGACAGTTACAAACAAAGAAACGATGTTATACACGGAAAGAAACCCGCTGACATGTTCAAGGATATAAAGGGAATTGAGATGTTCACACTTATGGAAAACGGGTCTCTTGTATCAATCGGAGACATCGATGTAGATTCTGCCCCAACACTCGAAACGACAGTAGAAACAACGGAAATCACGAAAGGATATCCAAAAGAGACAATCAAAGAGAATATCGAAAAGTCTATGTTTAAACTATCAGGAACACTTGAAATAAACGATAGAGCATTAACTGTACCGTTTAAAGATCAGGAATATGTGATGGATAGCACAACAGGTCTTTGGGTTGCTAAAGGATCATCTCCTACAGAGCTAAAAGAAGCATACTTCTTACTCGTTATGTTTACAGTAGGTGGATACATCAGATTCTTATCTATACCAAAAGGTGAAATCAAGATGTTTGGCTCTGAAAACTTAGGTGGCGGAAACAACACAGTTCAATTCAACATCAACTGCAAGACAGACACAAACGGAAACGCATACTACGACTACCAAAGCAGTAACGTAGCTTATTTCCTCGAAATTGATTTGAAAGCAGCTTTAACCGTTGCATAATCATTTTTGTTGTGAATAAGTAACCAAAGCGGGAGGGAGTTATCTCTCCCGTTTTTCTTAATAACAGGAGGTATTATGGCAATAAAGTTCCACAGAGGAAATAAGGCTGATGAAGTGAAACTTCATGGTGATAGTCATATTCCGATATCTGATGAGGCTATCGGTTCTATGAAACCGCTTCCCTTTGAGCTAAAGATGAGTAACCCGTATCTGCTTCGAGAGAAAAAAGAGTTAATATCCCTATTAGATAACTATAAAATAAGTAAGAAACGGAAGAAGCAAATCAACAAAAGATTAAGAGATATTGATAAACATCTTCGTTTGTTGGAAGACCATCCCCTCATTATTCACATCAAACAGCTTACCATGAAGGAATACCAGAATCTATATCATCACATCGTTACACTGAAAGCGATAATCAATGCTGACACATCAAAACATAATGTAATGGAGAAGTTCATCATCAGTAGTCTGCCATCGATTATCGCATCACTAACCGAATGCGTAAATCCAGAGATGATCGTGGATGAGATTATCATTTACCTGTATAATGCGTTGTATCTTGAAAACATATCCCGAAAGGACTTGAGGCTTCTTTTTGAGGAAGTACTTAAACTTGATACCAATAAGATACCCAACGCTTTGCTTATTCATAAAGGAACAGGTAGAGTTAGGCGGTGGTTTGACTTTCATACAAAAGTATATCGTGATTTCCGTAAGTCATCACTTGATTACATCAGATCGCTTGCGAAAACCGTTATTGACAATGCTGTTCGTGAGCAGTTGACCAATCTCACATTCGATAAACTCATATGGCTTTCTAAGAAGGTGCTTGAGTATAACGATGTACCTCAAAAAAAAAGCCTCCAGTTCTGAATCAAGTGAAGACACCTAATTTGATATCGAACTGGTTTACCACAAGGAATTACATGAAAAGTTTGTTTCCTGATGGGGATTTAGATAACCTCACCCGTAATATGATAATGTCAGCGATACATACAAATCAATACAATGAAGCGGTGAAGGCTAAGTTTACTGAGGAAAGACGAAAACAACACAAATAGGAGGAATACATTTATGAATAATGAAAAGAGTAACAGTAACATATCATATACACTTACCAAAAAGGAGTGGGATAGAATGATAAACGAGGCAAAGAGAAATATAAAGCAATATCGTAGCCCAAAGTCTTTATGGGGAAAGGTGAAGAAGGCATTAGCTTACATTCGCAATCTAATGGCGGCATTCATAATGCTTATCGTGAATGCTTTCAAGAAGCTTTTTGGCATAGCAGATGGCAAGACACTCACTGATAAAGTCAAAGTGAAAGACTATATCGATAAAGTTAAGCCTCTATCAGAACAAGAAAAGCAAAATATTCGTGATAAACTATCGAAGATGAGTGAGGACGACTTATCCAAACTTAAAAAAAATATCGATGGATATAAGTCTATTATATCATCGTTTATGACTGTAATGGATAGATACAATCTCCTCACAAAGAAATTTTCCGATATTGTGAGAAAGCTGGATTTTTATTACAGTATTATTAATGAAAAATTGAAATAATTGAAAAATCGGAGGTTTTTATGAACATTAGAACTACATTTATGATTTTAGCTTTGGTATTGACTTTGATAATTACTGGATGTCAAGGCGGATATGAACAAGGTTATCGTGATGGGTTTTCCAATGCATCTGATGGTGATGGTAGAGATTTGATGGATGAGAAAAAAGGACAAGGAGAAACAGAACTAAAAACCAGCATTATAAAAGAACTTGTTATTGAAGAAAACATTGATTATGAATATGATGAAGGTTATCTTCATCTCATATCAGAGAAACAACCCGATGGTTCCATCTTATATGGATATATAAATATCGATGGAGAGGTTATAGTAGAACCTCAATATGAAAGGGCTGAAGAATTTTCTGACGATAGGGGAGCAGTTATGTCTAAGGATAACGATAAATGGGGGTTTATAAACAAAGATGGAGATCTGATAATTAAACCAATTTATGATGATGTATTTTCTTTCTCATATGGGCTAGCAGGAGTAGAGATTAACAATAAATGGGGGTTTATAAACAAAGATGGAGAAATCTCCATTGAACTTATATATGACAAAATCGGTTTATTTTCAGAAGGTTTAGCTTATGCAGAAATTGATAAGAAAAAAAGATTTATAAATAATAAAGCTGAACTGGTTTTTGAAGTAGATAATTATTACGAGGTTAGTAGCTTTTCAGACGGTCTTGTTAGATTTTTTAACTTTGATAATACTACATCAAAAGTTGATATGGGATTTTTTAATAAAATTGGTAATCTAGTTTTAGATGTAAGTCAATATAACATGGTTCAAGATTTCTCAAATGGTCTAGCTATGGTAAGAATTGGTGAGTATCCAAATGAATATAAATATGGATTTATAAATAAAAAAGGAGAATTAGTCGTAGACTTATTATATGATGACGCTCGGTCATTTTCAGAAGGTCTTGCTTTGGTAAATATAGGGGGACTTGGTATTGGAAATTGGGGATTTATAAATAAAAAAGGAAAAGTTGTTATAGAGTTTGATTACTTCTTGGGAAAATCATTTTCAGAAGGTCTTGCTGGTATGCTGTTAAGTAAGTTAAATGGGAATGTTCCATTACAAGAAAATGTTTTTATAAATAAAAATGGTGAAAGTATTTTAACATTTGAGGACGGTATTTGGATAGAAAGTCCCTTCAAAAATGGTCTTGCGTTAATCACTGTGTCTGATGAAAATCATCTTTATAAAGGAAGAAGCGGATACATTAATAGAAAAGGTGAAGTAGTATTCTGGATGAAAGGAGAAATGGAGAAATGGGAATATTAGAAGGTTTATTAGCAACAGCTATATGGTTTATTTTGAATGAAGGAATTAATGCTGCTACTACAGCATTTTATGGTTATCATAATAAAGAATTATTAGAAGCGATCTATCAAGAGAGACTAACATCAATAGCATTAGATACATATATTGACCAACCAGAGGATGTAAACAATATAATTTCTTATCAAAAAAATATTGCTGATGAATTAATAATGGATTCTGCTGATGAGTTTAAAGTAACATATACTGAAACAGATTGGATTGGTGGAAGAGTAAATAAGGAAAAATACCTAATTGATAAACATATGATAGCATTATTCTTGTTTATGTTAGGTAATAAAGCTCGAACTATGATTTTTAAACAATTTATTGATAGTGATAAAAAAGATAACACACTTCTTGATTTAATATATTATACAATACTTAGAAATCAAAGTTTGAATGAAACTGTTGAAGAAGTAAGAAGAAAAGCTAGCAAAATGAGTTTTGAAAATGAACTCCATGATAAATTTATAAAATCAGTAAATAATGATTTAGTCGATTTACTTTTTAGTGATTATGCAGAAGAATTTGAAGAAGAAGTAAGTCCTCACGGTATCTATTCACCTTTTGATTATAACAATAAAGATGAAACAATATCATATTTTAATAAAAACCCCGATAGAAAAAGGGCTTATGTTGAAGGTGTGATAAAAGATGTAATACAAACTCCACAATACACAATAAAAAATTTAGATGACTTAGGAAAAATTAGCTATAATCTAAATAATATTCAAAGTTACTTAATAAGTACTATAAATAGAAAAATTAATGAAATTATAGAATATATTGACACTGACCTCTCTTATAAGATTGACGCTATTCTATCGGAGATAGGAATTGAAACTGAGAACCATGAAAATAATAAACAAGAAGAGATTGATGAGGCTGATCCTAATGATCTGAATATGTCGATTGATGGAGATATTAAGATTGGTCAAGATGTAAATGTTAAGACGGAAGGTGAAAACACTAATATTAACATTGATGCTGATGGCGAGATTGATGTTGTTGGTAAAGGTGAAATCGATCATAATGTCAAAGATGATACAGAGAAACAGAAAAAAGGTGCTGGACAGGAACAACTATTAAGAGCAGCTGCTCCTATGATACCTTATGAAGAAGTGGCTGAAGAAAAGAAATCAATCAACTTTGAACAATTAGCAGATGACTTAGCCATCGTATTAAATACTGCCGAAGCACTTGCTAAGGCTTTTGAAGATGGTGTCATTACCAGTGATGAGTTTATGTCTGTTCTGGATGACCTTGCTCAAACAGGGTTAGAGATGGCAGGTAATGCTATTGCTGGTCCTGTAGGAGCAGCAGTTGCCCGTATACTCTACAGTGTTGGGAAAGGTATTTTCAACATTGCGAAGAAGGCGTATCAGAAATACGGCAGAGAGTTTGCTGATAACCTTGAGGAACAGGTTGATATACAGGAGAAGTTCAATCGACTTCTGGATATGCGTAACCGATACTTTGAACTTGCTAAGAAGTTACACCTTGATGAGCTGGATACCGCTAAGGAAGAGCTGGATTACATTATCAAGACGAATGAGGAGATTGAGAAGCGACTTGAACTTGAGGGTAAGAGCAAAGAAGAGCTAATCGATGAAGTGATAGGTCGTGAGGACTTCCTTAACAACATATCCGATGCTATTTCTGATCTGGAAGAAGTTGGATGGGGTGATTGGTTCGGTTTGGATAGCTCAGATGATGAATGGTTCAACACATACGAAGACCTCCTCAATCAAATAGACCCTGAGACGAACTGGAGGGAACTTTTCGAGGCTGGTAAGCTGAATAAGGAAGACTTGCTTAAAATACTTCAAGAGTCTGCTAATTTGACTGAAGAAGAACTGGAAGCTATAAATGAATACCTCGATAACGAAAGCCACATTGTTGACTTAAAGAAGGCTGAAATTGATGAACGCTATCGTATAGCAGAACTGGAAGCTGAACTCAATGACGACGAGGAAGGCATGCTTAATGCACAGATTGGACAGATAGAAGAGATGCTATCCCGTGCTGATGAACTTAACCTCACCGAATTGGAAAGACTCGAACTTCAAGTTCAGCTGAAAGACCTTTACGAGAAACAGAATGAAGCCCTTCAGGAACAGGGTTTATTGATGAATGATAATGTCAGAGCAATTATGAGACAGGTCATCGAAGCTCGTAAACTTGGTAACAGTGGAATACTTGATGATACTTTGAATGATGCTTACATGTCATTACTCGGTATGGGTTACACTCCAGAACAGATTGAGGAGATGCTTGGAGCTGAGTTTGATATTCCGACTGATGATTCTATCACTGATACGATGCGTGATTTGGAGAAGCAATTCTATTCAGGAGAAATAGCCAAAATGCAACCTCCACTTAATTCTATGGAGTATTCCAATCAGCTTGCCTTAGAGGAGATGGGATTAATAAGAGAACAAAATGATTTATTAAGAGCCATACTTGGAGAATCAGCATTACAGAACAATACGCTATCAAAACTTAATATATCAAACAATACCACAACAGGTCAACATATGAGCCCTAGCAATGTCAAGCGGTTTCTTAACACTGTGGAAAGACAAAATAGATATTAAAATTATTGCTGATTTTATAGTTCCATACCAAGATACTTCAATATCTTATCAACTTCTTTCATGCTGTCATAAAGCAGATTATTATCACCTCTGTTTACTTCAATCCAGGAATAAGTTCTTTATTGTTACTTCTATCATTATCTAATAACAAACAATGCCATATCTTAAATATCAAAAAACTGTGTGAAGTTTTTTTCCAATAAGCCTGATTTAAGTTTCTTATCTCCTGTCCATAATAATCCTTCCAATTCAAATGTCAATGAAACAAACAGTATATCTTTTTCATCAATATCTTTACATAGTCCATAAGCTCTCTTTAAGTTATCATCATTAATCATAGCTTCTTTAACAAATGTAATATTCTTTAGGATTAGATAAAGCTGTTCTAATAAAGCAGGTTCATTCATCTTACTATATTTGAGTATTTTCTCTTTATATTTAAATAATTCAACATAAGCAAAATAAGGTGAGAAAAATTGATGACCACTTTGATAAATAGTTTCAATATATTTGTTAGAAGAACTTAATAAAGATGAAAATATTATATTAGAATCAACTATTATCTTCATTCTTATTAATCCTACTTAATATCTCACCTTTATGTTCGTTCCACCAGTTTTCTTTAAGTTCTTCTGACAATTCAAACGCTTGTTGTTCAGTCATTTGATTTTGCTTAGATAGTTCTTCCAATCTTAACATCTCAATAAATTTATTCAAAGCATTATTAGAGATAAGATCTTTCGAGAATCTAATAATAATATCATTATTTTCTTGGGTTATATCCATTATTATGTCTCTCCAAAAGAAATACTAATATAAATAATAATACAATAATTCAGATAATTAAATTACTAACTAAGAAATAACTCACACATTTCAGATTCTATCTGTTCATCTATTATTTGTTGAATTTTCAGATACAACTTAATCATTCCTTTTTTAGTCAAAAAAACTTTAACATTACCATAAATATCTAATTTAGTTATAAACCATTCCCTGTTTATATATTTCTGATATGGTCTATTCCATTTCTTTTTACATGAAGTATACTGTGAACCACTGAAGGATGATTTTAAAAGATTTCTTTTCATTTTAGAAAATCTCCTGATGATTTATTTATATAAATATATAGGGAGAGAAAATGAAATGCAGATATCAACAAGAATTGTTAACAAGGTGTATAAAATTACAAATCAACACCAAGATACTTCAATATCTTGTCAACTTCTTTCATGCTATCATAAAGCA
>CAYUUC010000162.1:0-7863 GCA_964447635.1 uncultured Spirochaetia bacterium | reverse complement strand
TCGTCATCCGTTTTATCATCATCCCCTTCTTCTATATCTGTTACATTATTCTCTTCTTCATTTTTATCATCATCCCCTGTTTCAGTTTCACCATCATCTGTGGTAATCTCTTCATCCTCACCGTCATCAACTATTTCATCTTCCTTTTCATCCATTTTTTCATCTTTCTCTTCTTTACTTCTTTTTTCGAGTATTTCGCCAATTCTTTCGATTTTTTTATTTATATCGGTGATTCCATTAGAACCTCCTGGATTAAAAAGCCCAGAGAAGTTAATATTAGAAGCTAGTATAATGTTTAATATAAGCAAAATTACAAATAATAATAAATATGGTAAAACTCTATTTGATTTAACCTTATTAGTTGATTTATCTTCTAAATCTTTACCAGATTCTTCATTATTGATAATTTCGTTATTATTTTCTTCATTATTATCATAATTGTTATTCATGAGTAAACAATATCTCCTTTGCTTATTATTTTACCAGATGTTCCATTCCAGTTATCTATCTTGGCATCTCGAATTATCTTAAAACGAGAGCCTTGATTTCCTGATAGATTAAAAAACTTCTTTATTTCTTTAATAAAGAGATAGTCATTAATATTAAGAGAATTAAGTATATTATCTTTTATAGTTAAGAAGTAATCATCCTGTCTTTTCAGTTTATATATATAGAACATCTCTGATGCATCCTGCTTTCTAATCAAGTCTTCATGGTTTTTATCCGGAACGACATCTATTTTTAATTCTATATTTTCTTTATTCTTTGAAATGTTTTGGGACTTACTACTAGTTTGCTTCGTTGATTTATCCTTCATCTGATTGAGTTTTTTCTCATATTCCTGTTCACTTATATTAATATATGATTTAGTATTGGTTTCTTGTTTTATACCGAAGGATTTCAGTATTTTGATTTCCTTTTCCAGTTCGAGTCTTTTCTTTTTTTCTTCTATGTATTTCTGGTGAAGGTCTTCTAACCATTTTTCAACTTCTTCTAGTCTTTTATTGTATTCATCGCTAATACCTTGCTCGGTTCCCCCCTCATCATCTTTTGTATGCATTACCTTATTATTAACGCTTTTCTCTATTTTGGTTACCCGGTTTTCAATATCCTTATACTTTTCTAAAATTTTTATAATTTCGCCAATACTTCTATTATTATCGTTTATTTTGGGTACCAATCCCTCTTTAATGACTTTATTGAAAGTATTTCTAAGATTTAATATTTCATTACTATCAGCCATATTCTTAGCCTATATACCCTCTTTCATATACGATACCGGTTTGTCCATTCCATTGTTCGACTTCTGGTTTACTTTTGACCCTTAGATTTCCTCCTGTAGATATTTTAAAAAACTTTTTAATTTCCGAACTCGTATGATAGTCATTTAAATCTAAATTACGTACAACATTATCTTTTACAGTTAAGAAATACTTATTAGCATTTGAATATCTTATTATCTGGAAATGGTCTGACGCGTCCTGTTTCCTTATTCTATCGGGATTATTCTTATCAGCTACTACATCGATTCTCTCAACAATGACTGGTCTATCTGTTATTCCGCTAGAGATATCTTTTTCTTTTTTAGAACCGGTAAAATATCCTTCTTTTATCATATCCTTTTGCTTATCTTCCAGCTTCTTTTCAACATTCTTTAAGAGCAAATCTTCATCGGGCATACGAGCTATTTTATCTTTAATTGTATTAATTTCATATTTAATATTATTCAGATCCTCTTTGATTTCATCTCTAACTTCTCTTTCCTGGTTTATCTTTTCACTCAAAATGGGTTCGATAATATCATTTTTTATATCTTCTTTGGTCATTTTCTCTTCTTTATTCACCAGAATAATCCATGAAATTAGGAATATAACTATAGGAACTGCACTTATAAATATAACAGTTATAATATTTTTACTACTAGCATCGTAATTTGAATTGACGATTAACTCTAACAAAATAAGATAAGCTATTTGTAGAATCAAGACCACAATAGCAATTTTTAAACACTTTATGAATTTTTCTATCATTTATAACCTCTCAACCAATTCTATCCATGTTTTTAATGCCATGAAAAAGGGTGGAACAATCAGGTAGTCTGAATTATCCTTCTCTTTATAATTTGCGAATATAGCGGCAAATTTATTCTTAAAGTCTATATTGGAACTATTAGTTAAATAATCATCGATTTTTTCCCTTATTTCATCTTTATTTTTACCCATAGAGTGAATTCGATCCTGGAAGAATTTAGCATTTTCGCTTTTCGTTTTAGCCAATGAATAGAAACTCACCAGGAAATTTCTAAAATTGGATTTTTCATCGAATTTTATATGAGAGAAATTAACCTCATCATATTTTACATCATCGATATGTTTATCCCAGGAATGCTCCCCAATATCAATTCCAAACAATGATTCATATGTAGTATGACCATGGTCTTCCATATGGTTTAAATATAAGAGTCCATAAGCTACTTCTTTTTTGATATTTTGGTTTGAAAATTCAATATGAACTCCCATCTTATTATCCAATACATCAGATGCGATATCTTTTAGGAATTGGATAAAATCTGTATCAGTTATTATACCGCCATTCATCAATCTAACAAATTGAGAACCATTACCAGCAAAGACGAGTTTGAAATCTTTAATCTCTTTCAACATCTTATCTTTGTCATTATCATCACTGATTTCTTTGTTCTTTTTATTTTTCATATGTAGTCCTGCATAATAACATATTCCGGCATAGAATAGGCTTATTTTCTCATGTAGCCATGGTTCCAGGCTTTTACCTTCATCTTTTTTCAAATCTAGCATCTTCGTATCCCATGAGGGATGGACTGCTGGCCAGGTTCTTAATAATTCTTCATATTCGGGATGTTGTTTCTCAGGAGATAATGGGACGGGGAACTTTTCGTTATCATTAGCCATATTCATGAGTTTTCGATAAACACCATTTAATACATTAACCAAATCCGACCCGGCAAATTTAAAACTATCTTCCCAGGCTATCTCATCTGCCCTTAATATAAAGGCTAAATCCGAAGTTCCTCCTCCAATATCGACTATACACATCACACCAATTCCAGCATTCTTCATCTTATTAATGAAATACCTTTTTACACATACAGACTCGGAGTAAATCTTTTCAGAGTTTTCTCCTATAGTATCATTAAACTGTATATCATTCCTATCTGTTAGATATTCTGTTTTATACCAATTATAGAAGCTAATCATGTAGACTAGACTTCGTGAATGGAGTGCTGCTTGTGGATAAGCCCATCTTATGATGAGGTTATTCTGATATCCGATGGCTTCTGCTTCCACCCTAATCATATGTAATAGATGTGTCAAGAAGCCATATAATAAATCTTGATTTCCAGTCTATTTGATATTCACCTTGGTGAAATCCGGGTGTAATAGAGCAAACTCAGGTTCAAAATACAGAGGGATCGTCCCATATTTCAAGAACTTAGCATTGGAATTTATTTTATCATTATTTTTCCAATCTATGAAATCCTTCCATACTGTTCTAAAAGGAACCCAAGCCTTTGTTCTATTATACTCCTCTTTTTTAACCGGGGCTTCACTAAGGAGATTATTTGTTATAAAGCATAATAGCAGTTTACTCTGGACAAATTCAGTTCCAGCTATAACAATAGGTTGAGAATTGGCAAAGTTCATTATATGGTCATTTTCTCCAATTCTATATGATACTGTGGTATGACTACTACCAAAGTCCACTCCCACTACAATATTATCAGGGATAGCGGCTTTATTCTTTTTCACTCTGGGAACAACTTTCAAAATTCCTTTGGTGTTTGGGTTCTTTATAACTTTAATAAAATGAGGGAAAGCCCCTTTTTTTAATATTTTGTTTAATCTGAAATACCCGCTACTTTTATTCTTAGTGGTTGTAGGTAGTAATTCTGATATATTTGTTGATTCTACTTCCAATAATTCTAAATGTTCATCATAGAATTCTAAACTAGCCCCTTTTTCAAATTTATCATTACTGAATTCCATAATATAATTCTCTATTTCCCTTGATGGGAATGGAGGCCAAATAGCAAAGGAGCGTTTGTCAATGTTTTTTTCTTCTTGGGATTTATTATCTATCTCAACTATATTTCCAATCTTCTCATTGATAGCTTGTTCTACTAAGTTATTATTGAATCTCTCCTCATTATTTATATCGAATTGCTTCAACCCTGCTTCATTAATGGGGAATAAATATTGAGTATTATGATATGTTTTTACATAATTCTTTAAATCTTCATCACTTAAATCTATTTGATTAAGTTGTAACCAATCGTTTTCCACAAAGTTATCATTTATATAACCTATCTTTTCCATTCTCTCTCTATTAGTGTAATAACCCTCTTCGTATCTTAATACCCATTCTAGACCAGGTACCCCACTAATTTCATCATAAGGTGGGTAGTCGCTTTCGTGGAGTGGGTTTTCATTCACTCTTCTGTCCATATCGATTTCCGGGCTATCCCATAAACCATTATACTGGTTACCTGTTTGATATTTAATAAATTTCAAGTAATTGAATATTTCATCTTTCAATTCTTTTAGTGGTATATCGACTTTCTGATAAGGATAAAAAGCCCAAATCAAACATTTTTTGGAAAAACCTCCAATGATGTTTCCGTCTTTATTAATCAATAGATAAATATCATTGTTAAACTTGATAGATTCTGGAGCCATGTGCCAAAATTTATGAAAGAAAGATTTTTTATCTGGTTCTCCCACCCTTTTTATTCGTAGATATCTATCTTTAGATATATCCTTTCCTCTTAAATCTCTTAACAGACTGAGTAGGTTTTCAAATAAGAAGGTGCGGAATTTTTTGTTGTCTTTGGTTTTATCATCAAATAATACCTGTTCGAAAAGATAAACATTAGACCAGGGATTTGGTATACTATATCCTATGGAGTATTTATCTTTATGCTCTCTATCAATATTAATAAATTCCTCTCCCCATTTACCAAAACCACTTTCAACATATCGAACCTTTAGGTTCTTTAAAATCTTATTTTCAAAATCAATTCCACTAATCCAACCAACTTCTTGAGATTCTGGATGTTTAGGTAAAAGATAATTTCCCATAATAACCTCTCTTTTATATATTTGATATTTACTTCTCTCCTTTTTCTATTGAATGAAAAGTAAAGATTATATTATTTCCTTTTCCTCTTTTTTATATTCTCAACTGGTTTAACTAAATCAGATAAAGAGGATATATCTTTACCAATAGGCATATTCTTTGATATTTTATAACTAATATCATAGTAATAATCTCTATTTTGTAAATAGTATATATCATGCTCATTGGCATAATTGAAAGTAAATTGTGACCAGCTATTTAATTGTCTAAGCCAATCATGGTAGAAAACTCCCCAATCTAAAAGATTATCAAAGAATCTCTTGTTCTCCACTTTATTATTGTACCATGGCTGATGTTTAAGCCATTTATTTATCTGTATACCTCTGATTGATTGGTCATAAAGGTATGGTTTAACAATAAAATTAAGCATTGAGGAGAAATCATTAATAATTCTAAACTGTTCCAGGTTATATAATCCCACAATATCATTATATTTAAAATTATAAGACTTTTCTATATCTTTCTTCTCGCTATTAAGGACACTATAAGCATTATATTGAGTCTTATCAGAAGGGGCATTAGGCTGTATAGCTGCGATAGCACCAAATAATTCGAAAATATGTAAATTATTCTTCTGTTTTGGTCCACCTTTACTGAATACATCGATATAATCCTGTGTATCTGTTGTTCCAATAATATAAGCATTATCAAAAGTATTTTCGATTTCTTCTTTATATATATTTAAAGTGATTTTGGAAGCAACATAATCCAAATCATTATTTAATAGATTACCTACCCTCTGGGTAGAAGGCTCCCTCAATCTAAAATAAGGTAGCATCATTATAGAATTAACCGAAATATTAGAAGCTATCTTTTCCTTGAAATATTTACCAATCTCGACAATACCAGAAGCACCCGTTCCTCCAAATAAAGACCCACATATAACTATATTATAATCCTCATTGGTGATGTTTTCTATCTTTCTTATAATATAGACCAGGTTGTTTCTTACATTTACTGTCTCTTCATCTTCATCATCCTCTATCTCAGTATCCAGTTCCAGTTCTAAATTGCTGATTAGACTTTTAATCAGAGGAGCTCCCATATTTGCTCGTTTCTTAAATCCAGTTTTAATCTCATCATATAGTTGCGATTTGGAAAACATTGAATTGATAATATCTTCATATAACTCAGAATCAGAGCTTTTAGGGTCTTCCCCGAGTGATTTTCGATAGTTTTGTCCTTCTTTATCTGGTTGAAGCAAGATTTTATTCTTATACTCTGCTTCGGCTAATCTTATATCCCTCTCTGTTAAAGGGTATGGTTTAAAGTTAGGGAATTCTGATTTAAAGAACCATTCATTTTTTTCATTTGGGGCTTGAGTTGACTTCAATCGGTGGTATTTAACGATGGCATTCAAACACCTTTCTACATTACCGTTAGGTCTATCCTGGTCTATTATTATCGGATATATGTAATCTGGTGCATTCCCCGATACAGCTAAATGAATTATAGACTCTAATATTTTAGTTCCAGTACCCCCGATTCCAACTATTACAAGATTCTCTGCCATATAATATCATCCTCCAAGCTATTTTATATTATTTAAATTGAAATTGGATATTTTCTCATTGCCTTAACCCTTGGTATAAACCTGCTGAACAAGAAAACATATATAAGCCAAACTACTACCGATATTACCAATTGATATAGCATCACCATTAATATTACTATGATAATACCCAATATGAATGATGAAAGATATTCTTTAAAATAAATACCTAATTCGAATAATTGAGAGTTAAAGATTGTATAGATAATAGAAAATAAAGTAAAACCAACCACGACAAAACTTATACTAAAATAGCCTATATTGAAGAAGACAATAGTATTTATCGATTTTACCTTAGGCTTATAAACTAAGTAAAATATGCTAAACCATAGTACAGTAAAGAATACTAATGACCAAAAAATTATATGGGTTTGTATATTAAAACTTTTATAAGTGCTGGTAAGTCCCTCAAATGTTATGCCGGTTATTTCTAGTTTACTAACCATTAAGAATAGTTTTACTATAGGTTTTATTAATATCACTAATCTACTCCTCCATTTATTAATAGAATATCAAATTAACCATATACTCTTTTATAGAAACATGTTTAGTCCTTCTCAATTATTGTCTGATTCGCTATTCTGATTAAGTAGCGAGTCTTGAGTGTCTAGATATATAAAATTATTAGATATAATCTTTTTCTCATACATAATATGTTCAATGAATTGAGAAAGATTCCATACTTTTGTCTTTTGGGCTTGCTTTGACCTTTGGATAGACTCTTCAGTACCGAAATCTACCGAACAACTTAAACTATTCACCCAAACAGGTAATGATTTTTCTTTGATAGTGGATATTTTTAAAATCATATCATTATCTGTATCTATTTCTTTTAATATTATATTATATATTTTCAAATCCTTACTATATCCTTTATAATCAAAATTTTCTATACCAGTTTTATCTTTATTTTTAAAGACTTCTCGCACATCTTTATCGATTGTTAAAAAATCACCTACATAATCTATACTGAAAACATCCAGATTATTCAATTCCAATTCAGATTGGTCATTCTCTTTTATATTAAGTTTGTCAAATATAAACTCTTTAATTACTATAGGCTTAGCTTTGGTTATAGTATTATTATCTTTTTCCCAAAATATCCTTTGATTATTATCCATCTTACTTTTATATGT
>CAYUUC010000161.1:0-7879 GCA_964447635.1 uncultured Spirochaetia bacterium | reverse complement strand
TGATTTTTATATTTCGTTATTTCTCAGAATTATGGAAGAAACTAAATAAAGGAAAACATCTATTTGATAGCATTATTGAGCGGTATAAATTTTGCTCAATAAAACTGTTTTTTTACAGTAGTGAGCGGTATGAAAATTGCTAATGTGTTCTTCTTTTCTGGAAAAGAAGCAAAAGCATTACTTTTTTTAGAAAAAAGTAACAAAAAACAATCAAAATAACCGTTTCTCCGAAACGCTTATTTTACTTAACTTTACAAAGTTAAATTATTCTATATATCTTTATGTGAAATAAAAAGATATTTTTACTCATTCAGATAAGAAATCACATAAGCAAAAAATGTACCACTCAGTTATGATTATAAAATATATAAATTACTCATGGAGAGAAATTATGAAAAGTATAAAAATTATACTCATTTTAATTTTATTCTTTATAATAGCCATAGGCTTTATGGCATGTAATATTATATTTGGGTCTGAATGCCCCGAAGTCAACAGTAATGCACCGCATTCATTCTGGACAGTAAATCTTAACGCTGGCTTATTCGGTGAACCTTATTGTGAAATCAGCACCAGTGAACCATACGAAGGCAATTATGCTAATGTGTATATGGAATATGATAACTACGATTCAACCGTTATTCAAAGGGTGGCTGACGAGTTTGACATGATGTACCCCACAATAACAAATAAATTCGGTGACCCAGTAACCAGCGATAACAATAGCTATCAAGGCGGGACGGAAAAAGTCACTATATTACTTCTAGACATTATTGATGGATATGATGGTGTATTGAATACATCATATGTTGGCGGTTATTTCTATTCTGTAGACTACCTAACCCAGGAGAGTCTTGAAGATGAAGGCTATACCGATAAAACCAACCAACAAGCAATACTCTACATTGACATTAACCCTCAAGATGTAACCAAAGACGATGTCTATAGCACCGTCGCTCATGAGTTCCAACATATGATTAACTTCTCGGAAAATGTCCTGGATGGGGGAAGTGCTACACCTGACCTTGATTTGATATTAAATGATGATGTCCCAACATGGATTGATGAAGGATTCGCTATGGCTTCAGAACACATATGGGCTACTGATGTTAAGAACATAACCAATCCAGAAGAATGGCCGGTTAAGTCACGAATAGATTATTTTAATCATCCCGATTACTTTGTAGAAGGTAATCCCCTTATTAAATGGATTAGAAGCGATTCCGGATATGATGTCCTATCCAATTATTCTACATCATTCTTATTCTTCCAGTATTTAAGGATACACCATCCAGATGATTCTGATATATTCAAGTCTATGATGGATGATACAAACGACGATATCGATATGCTAAATCCTATAATTGATGAATTATCATTCACAAGCAATTTTGAAGAGCTTTTACAATCATGGATGATGGCTAATGTGATTAACTCAGGAACCGGTGAATTAGGTTACCTAGGTGAAGCTCCATTCGATACTGTTAGCGCAGTTATTGGTAGTGAAGAAAAGACATGGGGATTCTATCCCGGTTCATATATATATCGTATGACCGCTGATAATCCTACTTTACCAAACGGAGTTGAATATATACGGTTTGATAACGGTGGAATAGACAGCGGTGGAGATTATATCGCTATATACAATCCAGATACAAACCCGAATGGCGGTGCTATCGATGTTACTGTTCCATCAGGTGATATTGTATCTATGAAAGGTCTACCAAAACCACCAAAAACACAGAGGGTCGACTGGTTAATCAAGAAACCTATTTCAGAAACCGGTATAGATTGGCTAGAGTTGCCAATAGACAAAAATAAATAAAATAAAAATATCCTATTCATTAGACTTTCTAAATACAAAACCACATTAGAGGATAATATGTTAAGAAATATAACCATATCTATAACCATTATTATATTAAGTCTAAGTCTCGTTTTATGTACCAGCGGGAAAGATAATGATGATGGAAACATAAAAATGTCAGTACACCAGAAAATTAGCAAAGAATGCCTAAAAGCAGTAAACGAATATGATGGGGAAATATCTCAACTAATGAGAGGAAACCTCGTAGTAACCGGCAATGAACCTTTCACCAAACTTGTATTCAAAACCGAGAAAGATAAGGAAGGGCATAGAGAATCCTATCGAATAATAGACGAATGCACCGACGAGTTATGGGACTACCAGAACATGGACTTATTCATAAAAGGGAAAGTTGATGTGGGTTATCTCGAATCAATCACCGGACAGAAGCTGAAAGTCCTAACTCTATATCCTACATCAGTTTATGGTAAGATATGGGGTAAATAATAATCTATCAACCCAGCTATTCTATCCTTTCAGCAATAGACTTGGATATGATTATCCTCTTTGTACCGATAGGCGGGAAGTCTTCCATTTCTATATTATGAACATCTGCTCCTTCTTTTCCCATAATGATTAGAGCTATCTTCATGTTTTCTATCCCTTCCTCCACAATCTCTCCAGATATTATCTGCATTGTGCTTAGATAAGCTCCGGTCAATTTGCTTTTTGTGCGGAGATAGATTGTGAACTTGTTTCCCGAGCCAGAGATGAAGGCTCCGTCTCCACCTCCATAAACACCTGGGTTATCCGGTGCCTGATACTGAACCTTGATGTTATGTTCATCCGTTTGGTCATAGAAAGTGTATATATAATCTTTCATAATATATCCCGGGTCGAAGTAGTGTGGAGGGTATTTAGAGTCATAAACCAGGTATAGATCATCTACAAGGTACTTACCCTGAATGTCAGGCGGGTCTAAGCCTTTGTTTAAATCCATCCCGGACTCTTCTATTTCATCGAGTGTTTCCTTATCTATTACATCATCAATGGATTCAGGCTTTTCTTCCTCGATTGAGTTTTCAGCTATGGGTATGTCATCTAAGGTGTCATCTTCTTCAATGGTTTCTACATTATCCGTATCCTCTTCTTCGATTTCTAAGGATTCGGGTTCTTCATATATATCAATATCCTCATAGATTTCGTTATCTTCTTCAATCTCACCTTGTTCTTCATCATCAATGATGTCTTCATCATCAATGATGTCTTCATCATCAATGAATATGTCTTCGTAATCGGGTATTGAAAAGACATCTTCATCGTCATCTTCATCTTCATCTACATCAGGTTTTACATCATTTTCGATGGGCTCAATTTTCTCAACGCCTTGTGTATTCACATAAATCTTTACTTCATCAGAGGTTATAGAGATTGTTCCTTGGTTAACATTATAATCGAGTTCGTCTTTCTCGCTATCGAAGTCGAGTTCAAACATTGTAGATGGTTCTTCTGTTTGTACGCTTTTGTCTTCAGCGTCCACGATTATATCCTTATCCTCATAGGTTTGTCTTGAATCTACTTTGATTGAGCCATATTTCAGATTAAATCTGACATAATCATTTTTAGACTTGGTTATTTCTATGAGTGAGTTTTGGTTAATCTTTACCACTAAGTCATTTATATATAATATCGCTGAGGAGTTTTCACCAGTTTTGATAAACCATCCTTCTCCAATTGTGTCATCATCTTCGATATCCTCTGAATCTATCTTGCCTACATCTACCTCACCGACAACGGAAGTCATATAGACTTTTCCGTCATTATCCTGTGATGACGCTGTATCGCAGGTTAAAAACGATAATATGATAATAAATAAAATGAATATTAGTCCGATTTTTCGCATTTTTTACTCCATTAGATTTATATTATTAGTCTAAAAGATTACACCATTATCATATAATAAATTATAAATGATAAATCTTACGATTATATAAAAACTTATCATATATAAAGTTAACACTAATTTGGCTAAGATAAAATCAAAAGTTTAGTTTATGGAACATAATCTGATATACATCGTCTATCTCTTCGCTCCAGAAGACGCTTATTGTTTTCTTAAGATTATCATAGTCTTTAAGCGGCTCCCCGTAAAGCCCGGTATTAACAGGACTATCATCATATGAAACCATAAACGGTGTCTCAGGCTTCTCCTCAAATATGGCTATCCTTATATCCTTATCATAATCTAAATCGAAGATATTCGCCCGTTCCATTAACATTCGCCTTTTACCAAATTCATCCACAATTCTTGTATAGAAATATGATTTACCACTCTTTACTATATTAGATATGTATTTAGATTTGTATTGCTTTTCTATCCTGCGATAAATTGCTTCTGATGGTGATATGTATTTATGGTAATAACTCTTATAGTCTTCCCATAGAACGAAAAAGGCCTGGTTATCCTTATCATGATGTAGCCTGTAATTATAAGCATTATACTCCTTAGTGGATATTATGCTGGGCTTGGTAAACGAAGAAAGGTCATGCTCCATAGAAATTACATATAAGCCTTCTTCGTGAGTCTGATGGGTCTTAGCTCTGAAGAATATATAATATTTACCACTTTGATAATAAATTTGAGGTTGAACTTTAAGTTCATCTTCTCCCGAGATTTCCCGGTCATCTTTTTCCTCGGTTCTTATCGTGAACTCTTCATCTATGATTTTACCCTCTTGTTCCTTATCTACAAGGGTTAGATTGGTTAAGGCTTCATCAGCTTCCAGGAAATTGATGAATACCTCATCCCCAACCATATCACCATCTTTAGAATACTTCTGAACATACAGGTTGCTGGTAAAGTAAATATGAGGGATATCCTTGGTATAAAGCATCACAAGGTGAACGCCATCGAAGACCAGGGAAGGTTTATCAAAATGATTAAGATTAGAGGCATTATATATGAATTTCTTTGTGATTTCAATCTTATCTTCATCTTGGTTATATAAATACAACTCATAATAATAATTCGCTCCTACTACAGTATCATTTTGAGTGACTACGGTTTTTGACAGGATATAAATAGTATCATCAATCGCTAACACTGATGATATAAAAGATGCACTATCATCATTCTGAGTCATGTTATGTATCTCACTAATCGGTTCTCCTTCCTCGTTGAGGGTCATGCTTAGAATATCGGTGGTTTTTTTTGATACATGTTCTTCCCAAAATACAATATAACCATCCTTGGTTTTGATTGAATGTGGATGGAGTGAGTCATACTCGGTATTGGTTATATTCTTAACATATAAAGAACAATGAGCTTTATCATAGAATATATCCTGAAATATAAATATAAGGATTAAGATGCCTATTAATATAAACATGGGATTTTTTTTCATATAAATAACCATATCATTATTATTCTTAAATAAATAATCGGTAACTTTTTATCAATAGTAAATCCAATTGAATAATCTTAGGAAGTTAATAAAGACATATAAAGAATTAAATGAAAATCATAAAAATTTGTATAAAGTGTATTTTTTAGTTATTTATATATAAAGACTAGATTTAATGCTTCATTAAATTGGGGACTATCAAATGATTGACTTTATTAAGGAATTTAACCACTCCCCCTATTTTCGAAAAAGGCTTGAAACCATCGAAGTAAATATAGGTAAAGTAAAAATTGGTGCTGGTAATCCTATCGCAATACAATCCATGACTAACACAAATCCATTGGATACCATTGCTACCGTAAACCAAATCATAAGTCTATACGATGCTGGATGCGATATAGTAAGATTAGCAATCCCTAACATAAAGTCTGCACATAACCTGCGTAATATAAAAAAAATGTTGTATCTGAAAGGTTATGAAAAAGTCCCATTGGTTGCTGATATACATTTTAGTTATACTCTAGCCTTATCTTCTATAGACCATGTGGAAAAGGTCAGGATAAATCCTGGTAATTTTTGTGAGAAGGTAAAATTTGCAAATAAATCCTACTCAGATGATTTAAACCAAGAAGCCCTAACTCATATTGAAAAGACATTCTCTATGTTAATTAAAAAGGCGGAAGCGAAAAACTCCGCTATAAGAATAGGAGTAAACCATGGCTCATTATCAGAAAGGATATTAAGCAGATATGGTAACACTATTGAAGGAATGGTTGAATCAGCAATGGAATACTTAACCATTGCTCAGAAGTATAACTTTGATAATATCGTGCTTTCCATGAAATCATCAAGTCCCAGAATAATGGTTGAAGCATATTGGGAATTGATAAAAAGGATGTATCAATTGGGTAAACTGTATCCCTTACACCTTGGTGTAACTGAATCCGGTTCTCATATTGAGGGTAGGATTAAATCATCTATCGGAATAGGCTCTTTGCTTATCGATGGTTTGGGAGATACGATACGGGTATCTCTTACCGAACCCCCATTAAATGAACTTCCAGTAGCCCGGACTATAATAGGTATCTCAGAAGAGTATAGCAAATATAAGAATAGACCATATTCTCTGACTGAACCTCATTTAGACTATGAAATACAAAATCAAAATAAGCCATTTATCGATTTACCCAAATACCCAATAGGTATGAATAATCCAATCAGAGTTGAAATTTTTGTGGATAAACTCATCGAAGATAATGAAAAGAATAAAGGTGAGATGTCTCCAAATGATATTATTATACCTGATAATGCTGAAATCGTTGGTATGAATATCGATAAAGCAACAATACCATTATTGAAACACATAAACCATAAGAATAAGTTGGTTTGCCTTAATATATATGGTCCTGACGGCATAAACAGCTTTCATCAATATGTAGACAAGTTTGATGTAATAATTGATAAGGATTTTACAGATGAGAAATTGAAAGAGATAATCCAAATATGTAAAAAGTATCACAAAACAATTCAGATAACCATAAATACAAATGAAAGAGATTGGCTAAACAGGTATCAGAACATATTATCATTTATAGATTATGAAAAGATTATCTTTGCATTAATAGGTAATGATAAAGTCCACAAATACCGTCTATTGTATTCCTTAATGAGGAGCAAACAGGAAACCTTTCCCATTAATATAATAACCGAAAATCCAATATATGAAGACAAAAGTAGTTTATATAATATTTTAAAGACATCTATAGAGATAGGAAGCCTTTTACTAGATGGTATAGGAGAGATGATATCCTTATCAAATTTTATTGATATTAATTATGCCCTGGATATGGTTTATAATATGCTACAGTCCTCAGAGACTCGGATTAGTAAAGCAGAATTCATATCCTGTCCATCTTGCGGAAGAACTAACTTTGACATTGAAAGTATAACCAAGACAATCAAAGAAAAGACTTCTCACTTAAAAGGTATTAAGATAGCAGTGATGGGATGTATGGTTAACGGACCAGGCGAGATGGGAGAAGTGGATTTCGGTTATATTGGTGGAGCAAACAATAAAGTCAACCTATATGTGAACAGTGAATGCGTAAAGAGGGGCATAAATGCTAACAATGCGGTTAATGAGCTTATTAGTCTTATAAAAGAATATGGTAAGTGGATAGAACCTGAATGACGGGGTATTTAAGCTTGAATTCTGTTTTATATAGACTCAGTGCTATTTTTCCACTGATCGATAATATTATCTACAAATTCCTCCCAATCATCTTTTTCAAAATTAGGTTTGCTTATATATTGATTCTTTGTTCGACCACCGGTTCTATAAACAATGATAACTCCATCATCTTGTATTTCTATATCCGATATCTCTCTCCATGGGATTGAACTTTTCGGTCCGATAAAGCTTGTATTTAAGCTTAAAGCATATTCACCTATATAAGCATAGAACGACAATATTCGATACATACCAAAGATTATAAATACAATAGATAAAATTAACAGCCAGAATGAGAAATCCAAACCAAAAGGTTTGATTATATAAGATAGAACTGCGGCGACAATAAGGATAAGTCCAATAATTAGAAATAAATATGACGCAAACGACCTGTATTTGTACTCTCTTTTCAATGTGGTACCCTATTTATGTAAAATA
>CAYUUC010000160.1:0-7953 GCA_964447635.1 uncultured Spirochaetia bacterium | reverse complement strand
TTACTCATTCAGATAAGAAATCACATAAGCAAAAAATGTACCGCTCAGTTATGTTGTAAGATAGATAACTTTTCAAAAATATAGTTCAAAGGAGTAAGGAATAAATCATGGCTAGAAGAAGAGCATCAGATTGGAATGAACTGGAGTATAAGGGCAAGCAATATCTATATATCTACGAGAATTTGCGTGATGATAGCGATATGCCTGAAGAGTCCGGATATAACCTTGGTGATGAGGAGGCTTTCTTCAATGTAGAGATTTACAATGATAAGGAAGAATTGCTCAAAGAAGTAGAGTGGGAGGCAGATGCCACCCTAGAGATTACCGATAATGATGTGATTAAGATTATCAATAAATATAAACTATGATTAGCTTTAGGGATAAGACTTTTACCGGGGTGGGGAAGGCTATTTGCTTATCTCATCGGGATAGATGCCGTCTTCCGTCTTCTGTTCATCCTTTGCCTGCTCTTTTGGATGTTTATCATCTAGGGGCTTCTTACCGGCTAAGTCGCTGTTCTCATCATTGGGGGTATCCGTATGGTTTGGTGACGGTTGAGCTTTTTCTTTATCTGGCGGATTGTCTTCTGGATTATGTTCATCAGACATGAGCTTCTTCAGGGCGAAAATCATCCTCTCTTTTATCTCTTCTATTTTTTCCTTAGCATTCACCTTGTAATAGTATTTCAATGCGACGAGAGGCTTCTTCAGTTCGTAATAGTATCGGTTGGCTATCCTTATTATGCCGTCTCTATAGTTAGTCAGCATGAATATGGTTTCCGCTTCTTTATACTTACCTTTGTTGAAAAGCTCGTTGCCCTTCCTGATGTATGCTACCCTTTCCTTGTCGCTTAACCTTTTTCCCATTGATTCCTCCCTTTTATGTAATAACACCGTATCCAGCAAAAAAGTCAGCCTCTTTAGGTTATGTTGAGTTTTAATATTACTCCTTTTTAAATATATAAAAATTTATCTTTCAGGAAAACTTTTTTATCTCGTCCATCCAGCTTATTTCGTATATGTTGAGGTTATCCGGCTGGTCATCTTCTTTTTCTATGATTTTGACTTTAACCGCTTTCCTTCCGAATGTTTTAGCCAGAGAGTATAAGAACCCGATAGTGAATTCGGATGGGACGACTGTGTTTTCTTTTATCACCAGATGAGCATGCCTTGTGATGCCTTCTGCTTTCCATATGCCTATACGGTCAGCCTTGATGAACATCTGATAGAGGATATACATCTTAGCAATGGCGTCCTTTATATTATCTAAACTGCTTAACTCATTATCAATCTTATAGTAATAAAAGAAGTCCCTGCCGTAGTCTTCCACTGACTGAAGGTTCTTCTTACTTTTTAAGTGTTCAACGAGGGTGTAGAAATTCTTTATATCGTACCATTGTTCTTCTTCTATACTTTCGGGTAAGTTTAAACTTTTCCGGTTTATTTCAACCCCATTTTCCCGGCAATGATTAATCCCGCATTCGAGTAAAGCTCCTATAATCTTAACTTCATTGGATGACATTGTATGTTCTCCTTTATTGTTTAGTAATCACCAATCCTAACCATAGACCGTATCTCTTCAGTATTGATATTCAACTTCGATCCTAACCTGATTAGGTTATGAGCTGTTTCCTTGGATAGGATATCGCTTTCACCTGATTTAACTTTTGCTTTGTACTCCTCTAAAAGATAGTATACCTTGTTCTCTGCCCCTTTCCTCTTGAAGGAAAGCTGTGATATGTTAGCGAAGTCTACCAGCTTAATATGGTGCTCCAGCTGGTCCGCATCGAGATTGGACAGCTCCAGCCCGGATATCTCTTTTAGTAATACTTTATTGAATTTGTCTTCTATCAAGAAGGATGCTATGTTTAAATCCTCCGATTCTGCTACTTTGAATAGCTTCTCCACCATCTCATAATCGAATTCTTCAAGATCATTCTCGAAAACCGCTGACTCTTTCATCAGATACTTGTTGAATATGTTCTCGATAATTGTCTCATAATATCGGGGTATTTTTACGGAAAAATTATGATAATGCCCCACAATGTTTATGAGATACAAAATTCGCTCCTTCATATCCGAATCTATATTCAAATTAATATACTCGGATAAGGGTTTCTCGAATATTGCGTTGAGTAGCTTTTCCTTATACTCAAATGTGATATCATTGAAGGTAACATAACCGATGAACCAATCTTTAAATCTGTTCTTGATGACGGAAATCGTACCCCCCGAAACAATCTTATCCAGATAGCCCTTCAGCTCATCATCATAGAAGCGTCGCAGGTAGCACCTCATCTTAAAGCTGTCTTCACGGATAACATAGAATATGTAATGGTCTTTACTACGGTCTATTCTATTAAAAGTATTGATGATGCCACTGTACACCATTCCATCATCCTTATCCTTTTTATCCATTTGTTGGACGTTGATATCATACTGATACATAGAGTTTGGTCGGTCCGGGTTCATTGTTTTACAGAAGACGAACTGGGCGATGATTTCATCTTTGGTTATCTTAGAGCTTAGAGCGAAGTTCTCGTATATCCATTTCCCATCCTTAAACTGTTCTATATTGGACTTAGCTTCTTTCAGCTTGGTTTTAAACTGTTCAACGAATCCCGGTTCTACTTTATCTTCCACAAACTCCAAAGCTCTGGCGGCATACTTCATATTCTGAACCGTTTCGATACCGCTTAGCTCCGTAAAGAACCAGGCACAGCTGGTATACATATACATAGCGAACTTTTGGCACTCCATCAAATCCAAGACCTCATTCACTTCATCGGTTGAAAGCTCTTTTTTGGCATTAGATTTGAGGAAAGAGGACAGACTCTCTTCGTCTCTTCTTAGCAAATGATGGATATAATCATTCCTCGCTTTCCATACATCGTTTAGGTAAGCCCCGCCTATATCCTCGAACACCGGGCGGATACCGTTGCGCAATATGTCCATCGCTTCCCGAAAAGGCTTTCGCCATTCCTGTGTCCATGACTCCTCACCCCCAGTCTTACATCCGCAGTTCTCCATCCATCGCCCAACACCATGTGCACAGCTCCATGAAGTCCCCAGACCTTCATTACCCGCTTTAAGCATCACTTCTTCCTGTGGCGGGTACATCTCGAGATAGTTGGCGAAGTTGGTTATGTTGAAGCGGGGTTTCTTGCGATTCTCGTATATCATCGATGCAAGGCACATATCTGCGAATGGTTCATGATGACCGTATATCTCACCATCGGTAGCGTATGATACGATTTGGGTCTCCCTATCAGGGTGTATAGACCCTAAGATAGCGTCCCTCAGCTTATCTGAGTTCAAAAGCAGGTGATCGAAACTTACCGCATTGGCAAGACCGCCATGATAGAAGAAGACTGCAACATTGCCATGCGGGGTCTTGATGTAGTAGGGTTGATGGATGTCTATCGAATTGTTGCTGATATCTATCCACTCTTCCGTGTTGACTTTCCTTACCTTCTGTGCCTGTGTTGGTGACAGGATGATGAACTTAACCCCTTGCCTGGCCAGTTCATCGACTACATGATGGTTGACTGCGGTTTCTGGTAGCCATATCGACTTGCTCTTCCTGCCGAAGCGGTATTCAAACTCATCGAGACCCCACTTGACCTGGGTTTGGAGGTCTTCATCGTTGGATAGGGGTAGTATGGTATGGTTGAAGGCGGTGGCGATGGCATTGCCATGTCCGTTATTCATATCCACACTTCGTTTGTCTGCGTCGATGATTTTCTGATAGGTATTCCTGTCTTCTTTTTCAATCCATTTGAACAGAGTAGGACCGATATTAAAGCTTATATACTGATAGTTATTGATGATGTCTTTGATATGTCCATACTTGTCCAGGACTCTGGAGTCTGTGTTTGCAGAGAAACATTCTTCATTGATGCGTTCGTTCCAGTTGTGGTATGGATATGCGGATTCCTGCCTTTCGATGGTGTATATCCATGGGTTTTCCCTTGGTGGTTGGTAGAAGTGTCCGTGAATGACCAGGTTTATATTTTGTTTTTTCATTTATGTATCCTTTATTAAAGTTTTGTTAAATAAGACTTTGTTTAGTAAAGATATTCGGTCTTAAATCAAATATTGTTGATAATTGTTCATTTCCTGAATAGCACTCTTAACAGGTGTATCATCTAATCAAAATGACCTTTTAGAAAAGAATTTAATCCAATCAACAATATATAGCTAACTCTGTTTAACACTATTAAAGTTAATACGAATGGACAATTATATTCAATATTTTTATAAGCAAATGAGTATAAAAACAGTTTATTTTTATTCAGTTATAAATTTCATATTCATATGTGTAATTATTATTTTAAATAGTATCATGAAAGAATACTATTTATTAATACTATTCTAATTATCATCTAGTAAAACAAAATGATAAATCTTTCAGTAGAATGGAGTAAACAATGAGTAATAAAATAATCATATCTATTTTAATTTTATCTTTGCTTTTTATTCTGGTTTGTACACCACCAGATGAAGAAGCACCCGTAATAAGTGAATTCACCATAGAAACGGAAAGCCCCGCTAGCGAACCCGATATACAAATCACTCTTGAGGGTAGCGACAATGTGGGCATTACCGGGTGGATGATAACTATCGATAACCAAACACCAACCCTTGACCAGGAAGGATGGATGGATACAAAACCCGATACATACACTATCCCCCATAGCGGACATTACTGCTTCTACGCATGGGCGAAGGATGGTGCGGGAAACGTCAGCGAGGGCGTAAAGTCCAGCTTTTTCAAGTATGTATCGCCAAATATCAGCTTAACCCAGGAAACGGAACATTGGGGCGATGTGTTCTTCGATGGTAACTCTGGATGGGACAATGTTAACGACCTCGCTTTCGATAGTGAAGATAATATTTACCTGGCAGGGACTGGCTATAACATAGTTCAGACAGATAGCTCATTCGATGCATGGATAAAGAAATTCGATAAAAACGGTGTGGAAGATATCACTAACTGGAATAAGATGCTGGATGGTGAAAGCGAAGCTGACGAGGCTAATGCCGTTCTCATCGATGATAATGATAATATATACATGGCTTTGAGTTATGGCGAGGCTGTAGTCTTCCCGGTGAAGTGCTGGTGGCTAAAAAAATTCGATGTAAACGGTAACGAGGATTCTACCAACTGGAACATAAGGTATACCGATAAGTGTAGTATGTGGGGTGGTCCATTAGCCGTCGCTATGGATACAACAGGTAACCTATACTTCGCAGGAGCCGGCGGAGGACTGATTGACCCATGGACTAGTGGAGATGACTGGTGGATAAAGAAGTTCTCACCTGGTGGCGAGGAAATCGTTACCGGATGGAATAAGAAATTCGATTCCGGAACTGACCTGGTTCAGGCGATAGACACTGATAGCCAAAATAATCTGTATGCTGGCGGTTATGGGGAGGACCTTGTCTCCGACAACTCACGCAGAGACTGGTGGATAAAAAAGTTCGCCGAAGACGGAACGGAAGACACCGGGAATTGGAATAAGTCATTCGATAACGTAGAAGAGAGTGACAAACTATGGGATGTAGCCGTGGATGATTACGATGATATATACTTTGTTGGAAACGGTAACCAGCTTATCGATGCGAATAGCGGTATTGATTGGCGGATAAAGAAGTTCGATGCGGATGGCAATTTATTATGGGATAAGGTATTCGATGGAACAGGCGGTAATGATGCCGCAACATCAATTACCATCGATAATTACGGATTTGTCTTTGTGTCCGGTTATGGAACCAATATGGTAGATACGAATACCGGACAGGACTGGTGGATAAAGATGTTAGATATAGATGGTAATGAAATATGGGAAGGTTCCTTCGATTATAATGGAGAATCCGAGTCCCTCTATGCTTCCGGAGTGGATAGCGAGAATAGCTTCTATGTAGCGGGATACGGCAACAATATGCTTAGCAGTTCGTCTGCTCAAGACTGGTGGATAATGAAATTCATCATATCTGATTAATCCTGCGTATATAGTTCCCTTCATAAACATTAATACAATCCAATACATAAAGACTTTAATTAAATTTTAATTTGACATAAGATATATATATTATTATAATTTAATAGAGACCAATCAGTCTCTAAATGAAGGAGGTATGTTATCAAAAAGGCATTCAATAAGATTTCAGCCGATAAAAAGGCATTAATTTTGAGGGTGGCTACGAATGAATTTGCGAATAAGGGGTACGGTAACTCCTCACTAAACGTGATTATCAAAAAGGCTGGGGTCTCTAAAGGTGGTATGTACAAATACATATCATCGAAAAGTGAACTCTATCGGTATGTCATAGATTATTCCTTAAGAGAGTTAGAACAGCATTTTAGCAAGTATAATCCAACAGATGTTAAATCTATAAAGGATTTCCTGCTAGATTATTCAGAGCATGAATTTAATTTTTATCAGAATCATTCAAATTTTTACAAGCTACACATAAATGTATTTATCAATAGTGATGAAAAGATAGACAGGGAGATAAGAGAAGAGCTAAGACATTTACCGGAATCTTTTTTCCATAGATTGATGGCTTCCTTAGATAAGGATATAGGTGAGAAGACCATAAACATCTATAAATGGGTATTGGAGGGAATAAATAAGAAGTACTACCGGATACTATTGAATAATGATAACCAAGAAAAATTAAAATATGAATATCTTAGCGAATTAAGTGAGTACTTAGAATTGTTGAAGAAAATAACAACCCAGGAGTAAGAAAATATGTTTAACTCAAAATCTGATTATGTAGAGATTGATAAGAATAACATCATCGATTATGTGGTGATGGGAAAGGGAGACAAAGACCTAGTCATGTTACCGGGTTTAAGTGACGGATTACAGACGGTGAAGGGCAAACACTTATTCCTATCCATGTATTATCGTAAATTGGCTAAATACTATAGGATATACATTTTTAGCCGTAGAAGGAATTTACCAAAAGGATTTACCACCAGAGATATGGCTTTTAATGTAGTGATAGCTTTTGATAAACTGGGTATTAAAAAACCTCATCTGATGGGTATTTCAATGGGTGGTATGATAGCACAATATATCGGCATAAATCACCCCCAAAAAGTGGATAAGATTATCCTTGCTATTACACTGCCCAAAGCTAATGAGCAAACCAAATCCTTGTTAAAGTCCTGGATAGATATGGCTAATGATAAGAGAGACTTTGAATTGGTCAAAGATACTATGGAGAAAACATATACCGAAAAGACTTTGAAGAAGTACAGGCTCATTTATCCTATATTAAGGCTCTTTTACCGAATTAAAGACCATAACAGATTCATTATCCAAGCAGAAGCCTGCATTAACCATAACGCATATAAGGAGCTGGGTAACCTTGATAAAAATGTTTTGGTGATTGGTGGTGATGAAGACCGGATAGCGGGTGATGATTCATCGAGGCTTATTCACCAGAGATTACCGAATAGCAAGCTATATGTTTACAATGGTTACGGTCACGGCGTCTACGAGGAGTGTAAGAAGGACTTTGAGGAAAGGATGGTCGATTTTCTTTCTGAATAGAATAGATATAATATAATTTTTGACGCTCTTATGTCAATTTTATTTGTGAATCTTTTATTGCTGATCCAGCAGATCATTGAGGGGAGTCGAGTTGAGCAGTTACCTATGTTCTAATCGATTTCCTCTGGACTAAGACTCGATATGTCCCATCGAGAACAGCTTGAAGAAATGTTTAGGGGGCGATTTTAGTTATTTTTCAACAACATTTCACTAAACAGCATTATTTGATTTTAAATTTGGATGATATAAAAAAAGTGTACTTTCACAAATAATTTTCCTATCCAGTGAATCAAGCCGTCCGTATCAGAATAGAGAACGAAAATAAACTCTTAAAAACAGATTAGTATAAATAATGACTTTTATCTAGGCTATTATTATTATTT
>CAYUUC010000159.1:0-7981 GCA_964447635.1 uncultured Spirochaetia bacterium | reverse complement strand
GTATTAAATAACATATCATAATTTAATGACTTTTTCAAGTAAAACAGATTTTTTTTATAAATCTGAGATTTTAACAATACTTTATTTATCTTTATGGTTAAAAATATTTTATAATTCACCATTTGTGTTATTATTATGCACAATAGAGGTGTAGATTATGTTTAGTAGAAAATTTGTTCTTATAATAATTTTTATGTTTTGCTTTCCTTTCATTAATTCCTGTGATACAAATCTAGGTGAACCTTTGTGGTCTTCTCCTCATGATAAACTAATTCTCGTATCTATATACGAGAAAGAAGAAGGCGAGTTATACCTTTTGGAGAAGTATTCAGACAGTTTAGTTCAGTTAACCGATAACAATCGTTATGATAATAATTGTGCTTTATCTTCTGATGGTAAAAAGGTTGTCTTTCATGGTGGCAATATTGATGATTTCACCTCGTTTGAGATTTATATGATAGACCTTGAAACAAAGGAAGAGACTCAGATAACTAATAATTATTATGCTGATGGTCATCCCGATTGGTCTCCTGATGGGCAAAAGATTGTCTATGCTTCATTCCATGATGGTAATGGTAATCCGACAGGGACGGCGGATATCTATGTATTAGACCTCGACAGTATGGAGAAAACCCGACTCACCACTTCACCCTATGAGGATAATGACCCGGAATGGTCTCCCGACGGTTCAAAGATTATATTCAAGTCTACACGAAACACTCAGCAGGAAGCCCGTGAAGAGATATATGTCATGGACAGCAAGGGCGATAACATACGCAGGTTAACCACTACAACGGGATGGGAGTCGGACCATGACCCGAGTTGGTCTCCTGATAGTGATGCTGTGGTATATATGCATTATTCAGGGGTTAGACCCTGGTCTGATATATCTAATCCTGGTATTTGGGATAATTGGGAAGAGGTAACTCCCTGGAATGATTATATGGTTGATATGGATGGAAACATTACCCAGCTTACCGATACGGAATACATCTCTTCTTTGGTTGTTTTTTCAAAGGATAAGGAGCATGTATTGTATAATAACCATGAATTTGAGGTGAATGATAGTGGTGACCTTCTCTATACTGAAAGGGATTTGATACTCATTAAGCTGGATGAGATGACTGAGACTGCGTTGATATCTGAAATAGATGAATCGATAGAAGCATATCTTCAGGGTCTTGAATATTTTGACTGGTAATCTCAAATAAATTCATTATTTTATATTATTTTTCCACATTGTAATCCTGATTTTTTTTAATCATAATCTTTATCAAAGTTGAATTTTTTTTATAAATTTTTGAATAAATCATAATTTTCTTTTGTATAGATAAATGCGGAATATTATTATATGATATTTATCATGGGAAGGGAGATTTGAGATGTCAACCGATAAGAAGTCCAATCTGGTTTGCTTCGATACGGAGACAACCGGTTTGGTAAGTTACTATGAGTCATTGATAGAGATAAGTGCGGTGAGGTTTAACCTATCTGGAGAGGTGGAAGAGAAATTTACTTCGCTTTTAGACCCTATGAAAGAGGTTACGCAAGTCATTACCGATATTACCGGTCTGACCACCGAAGACCTTAAGGACGCCCCTCCTTTTTGGGATGTATTGAGTGATTTCACCAATTTTCTCCAAGAAGACGACATACTATTTGCACATAATGCTTCTTTTGATGCGGGTTTTGTGGGGGTATGGCTGAGTAAAATCATGGAGGTATTGCCCCCGAACCGCATCTACAACACGATAGACATGGCAAGACATCAGTTCCCCGGTTTCCGCTCCTACAAGCTGGTTGAGTTGGTTCGTCGCCTGGAGCTGGAAGGGGAGAATGCTCATCGGGCTGAGGCTGATGTGATGGCTACGATATCACTTATCAGGAAATGCTTTGAGAAAGCTCATATCAGTGAAGATAGGGTTAAAGCCTACCTTAATAAGTATTATCGGTATTATACTTTCGGTCAGTTTTGTATTAAGCCTATAGAAAGCAGGGACAGCAAGACCAGAGTGATATATAGTGCTTTGAGAGGGAAGAAGAACCTCTATATAAAGTATAATTACTCACCACCGGAGGAAATTCGCAATAAGATATACGAAGACATCGAACTCCAACCGCTTTCCCTCTTCCGATACAAGAATGAGACTTACCTGGAGGGGTTTTCCGATGATGAGACTTACTTCAGGAGGATTGATCTTAAGCGGATTGAGGATGCAAGGCTTATTCAGAGGAAGAAGGACTTCGTTAAGCCCATCGTAAAAAAAAACTCGAATTTAGGGAACTGACTAACGAAGAGGTCGGTCCAAACAAGTATTACGCCGACCTCATTTCTATCGAGCAAACCTCCAGAATCATCCCTAAATACGCCATCTTAAGCATGAGTAGCGTTTGCGAGGCTTCAATAAGGGAGAGCATTGCCCACCATCTGGAAACAGGCAAGGAGAGTTTCTCTGAGCTTATCACCATCTTGAGCATGCATCGCTTTATCGACGATACACTCATTACCTTTCTGGATAAGGTTCGGGCGGCAGGCTCTTATGTAAGATACAATCCTATAGAGGCAAAGTTCTCACAGGAGGAGGTAGACTACTTTCTGGAGGGGTCTTATGAGGTGATTCATGCCATGACTGGTGAGGAGATACCTGACAGGGATAATATACTTTATTACTCGACTAAAGAGGATTACGAGCGACGCTTGCGTGAGATGAAGTCTGAGAATGACAAGATAATCAAATCCCTATCTGATAAGATGATTAAGCTAAAGGAGAAACTCTCATTATTCGAGGAGAGTTCTGCTGATGATGACCCTGACTATGAAAAAGACATGCGGGAGCTTAAGCGGCAGAATGCCCGATTGGAAGAGGAGTTGGATGTGGCGGTCAGTGTAGCTGAAGACTTAGAGGAAAAGCTATACATGATTCAGGAAGAGATGGAGAAGCTAAGGACAGAGCAGTTCATCGAAAAAACCCTGTATAAGAGTAAGAACAAGCTAAGACCGAAGGACTTCACCACACGGGACATCTTAAACGCCCAGATACTCGCTAATAAGGGTATACAAAACATCAAAGCCCAGAGTGGCAAAGAGTATGAAGCGGTTAAGCTCATAATGCTTATGGAGAACGGTGAAACTGCGACAGGCATTGTGAGAGGGATGTGGTCAAAAACGGCTATACACCTTACCAGAAATGACCGTGTGAACTTCATCAATGTCTATACGCCGAACTGGAAAGAAGCAAGGGTCTTCCATGTCTTCGATAAGTATATGACTTCAGACATCGATTATCCCGTTTCATACATGGTTATAGCACCGAACCTCCTCTACTCGGCAACCGACATCTCCGCTCCTGTTTTGAAAAACGACATTTTCTGTACCAACATTGATGAGCTATCCAACCGTAGTAAGGAGAATGAGCTGACCCCGCCTATGCTTAAGGGTATCCTGGTTAATACTTTGGTCGATGAATACTTTATTCAGAAGGAGGATTTTGACTTTGAGCGGGTTGCTGTACGGATAATGGAAGAGCGGAAGTTAGAGCTATGTTATGCCTCAGAAGAGCTTATCGAGAAATTTTACCGGGAATTGCGTCTACACTATGAAAACCTGAAATCCCTTTTCCCTATGGATAAACAGGATGAATGGTTCAATATATTCGAACCATATATGATATCGCCTAAGTTTGGACTGGAAGGCAGAATAGACATGATATACTTTGGAGATAGCGAAGAGGAAGGCAGACAAGAAAAGACTGATGCCATATATGAGGTTAAGAGCGGTTCACCGCACACCGAACACTCCTATCAACTTATCGCCTATCGATTACTCTATCAGAGCTGTTTTACAAAACGAGGTGTCGATACGAAACTGCTCTATACCAAGCCTGGACTCCGCAAGTCAGTTAAGTCTCCTTTTATACCTGTGACAAAGGGTAAAAAGCTGGTCAGCCCGTCTCAGATGGTTATCAATCTGCGAAACCATCTCACCCTCATCGATATGATGCGTGGAAGCGTGGAAGATAGGACATGCCCGGAAGTCCCCACCTACATGAAGGATGAGAGCTTATGTTCAAGGTGTACCTTTATGAAGAAGGAATGCCTATACCAGCGAGACCTGTTCCGCAGTATAGAAAGAAAAGACGAGATTACTTACTATAATGGTTTTATGAAATTGATTAATAGAAACGAGCTTATAAGCAGATACACCGCTTCCGTCTTGTGGGAGAAGACCACAGAAGAGAAGGTCAACTTATTCAGCATCATAAACGGATTGAAGATTGTTAGAGTCGATGGGCAGGAGGTCAAACTGTCTATGAAAGAGGGAAACACCTCCGACTTTAAAGTGGGGGATAATGCTTTCCTTCATAGGGAAAGCGTAACAGAAGGCTTACTCTTCAAATGCACCATACTTAACATCAAATCCCGCTTCATTACAGTGAAGCTGTTCAAGGCTTTCGTATCCGGTCTCGAAAAGATGAAAGAAGGATGGACTCTGGATAAAGCAGCCTATCTAACAGGGTCACAGAAGGAGAGGAATGGCATGTTCCGCTTCATCACCTCCCACCAAAGCAGGAATGATGATGGTCGATTCAAAAAGCTAATCCTGGGGGAGATTAGACCTGAGTTCGATGAAGAACGCAAGCTGATTAAGCATATAGACATAGACCAGCTTAATTCTCGTCAGCTGGAAGCTGTTCAGAAGTCAGCCTCCGCTAATGATTACTTCCTAATCCAGGGACCACCCGGAACGGGCAAAAGCTATACCCTCGCTATGTTGGTTCTGGAACTTGTTAAACGGGGTGAGAAAGTCCTCCTAACCGGATTCACCAATCGGAGCGTAGATAACGCATTATCCATACTTAAAGATGACCTTGGGTTCACCGATTTCGCAAGGATCGGGTCGTATTACAGTATTGATGAAGGGATTAAGCCATTCAGCACCAACGCTATAGCCAATCGATACACTCTCGCCAAACTATCAGAACTAAAAACGGAGGTAGAAGCCAAATCAGTCATCGCCAGCACAGCCTTCTCAGTCGACAACTTCGTGATTAACAACATACACTTCGACACCGTAATCGTGGATGAGTCCTCGCAGATGACCGAACCGGCAACACTTTTAGTGGTCAGCAGAGGGGAACGGTTTATACTGTTTGGAGACCACAAACAGCTACCACCCGTTGTAAACTCCGAACAGCTAACCGAAGTGGCATTCAAGCAAAACGAACGGGAGCTTAAATCCATCGACCGATCACTGTTTGAGAGACTGGTCAGGCTAAACGATAAATGGGCGAAGGAGGATGGAACCTCACCTGCTTCTGTGATGCTTAATATCCAGTATAGAATGAACAAAGAGATAGCCGACTTCCCCAATCTCCAGTTCTATGAGGGTAACCTGCTCTCCGCTCCTGATAATGCCCGTCGTGTCCAGGAGATAGACCTTAAGCGGGTCTCCAAAGACCATCTGGATATGCTACACCCTAAAAGACCGATTGTCTTTGTGAATACTCGCTCCAAAATGATAAGCAAGGAAAACAGGGAAGAAGCCAAAGTGGTAAGGAAAATCATAACCGAGATGCTCAAAGCATCCGTCCCTAAAAGCGAAATCGGTGTCATCACCCCGTATAAAGCTCAATGTGCACTCATTAGAAGAGAGATAGACGCGATAAGCGAGCATGCAGGCATGGAAGGCGAAGACATCATTGTCGATACCGTAGAACGATATCAGGGGGGACATAAGGAGGTCATTATCGTTTCGTTCACTGTAGGCGATAATACTATGATGAGCTTCCTGGCAGAGGATAACACTGATGAAAGACTTAACCGGCGTTTGAATGTCGCTATCACTAGGGCAAGAAGCAAACTCATTCTGGTGGGTAACAAGTCTGTCCTCGCTCAGGATAAGGTTTACAGGAGTATGATAAACCATCTCGGGGATAAAGGATGGCTGTTTGAAGCGATCACCGATGAACAACTGGAACTCGATATGCTGTTCTAACTAATCAGATAGCAAAACCGCAATCTCAATCTCCAATCCCTTGAGCAGCGAAGACTTCACCATGCCTTGTTCAATCACTTCGCTGATCAGCTCATACTTGACATCGGTAAGGGGAAACACATTCACCGTCTTGCTCGATGGATAAACCAGCCAATACTCACCTACACCGCACCTCTCGTACAGCTCAAACTTTACATGACTGCCTCGATGTATGGAGGAAGGCGAGACTATCTCCACAGGCATATCCCGAACAGCAAATACACCCTTATCCTGGATGATGCCTTTATTGGCTTACTATATGAAGATGATGTCCGGCTGGACTAATATGTGTTCGCCTAATATCACATCGAAGAGTGAGACATATATCAAGCCAGCTTTTGTATCCTGGATATACCTATCCAAAACTTTGAACATCTTCATGAATGTTTCCTGATGGTGTCTTCGTGGGGATTGTGACCTCTCGATTAGCCTTCCGTCAATGATTTCGTATCACTGACCATCGTCTATCTGCTGATAGTCTTTGTAAATCCATGTTTTGCCATCTTTAATCCGCATAAGACATCCTCCTCCATCAGTCTATACTTAAAATATAACAAAGAGAACCATCGGGTCAATCCTTTACTGGGGATAGATTTCGCCATGCTCCACCCTATAAACCATGTTGTCCTTCGGCGTTTGGTTGATAGAACCGATGCCGGATGGGTCTGTAGAAGTGAAGAAGCATTGATGGTCTTTTACCAGGTCAAGGAATAGGTCCTTCTTTACAGCGTCGAGGTCAAGCAAGATGTCGTCCAGTAGCATGATGACCTTCTGACCGGATGCTCGTTCGATGTGTTTCATCGCAATCATTTTGAGTGTCAAAGCACCCACCCTCGTCTGACCCTGGGAAGCGAACTTCTTGAACATCTCTTTGCCGTTCTTGATATTGAAGTCGTCCCGATGAGGTCCTGTCACGGTAGTCTTGTTCACGACTGACCGATGTCTGTTCTTCTCAAGAGCTTTCTTGTATAGACTTTCAATATCACCTACACTGGGACTTGCTTCTCTAACCTGTTTACCGAGGTTGGGCTTGTATTGCAGTCTGAAATCGGTTATGTCCGGGTTGATAGACTTGAAGATGGTCTGTGCATAAGGCTTCACCTCATCAAAGAACTGAAGACGTTTAGAGATAAGTATTGACCCGTAATGTATTAGCTGTTCATCGTATAGGTCGAAGATGGGCTTTTCCTCCTTCAGATAACGGTTGCGGTTTCTCAACACCTTATTATAGTCCTGAAGGGTATCCAGGTAAGCATGGTCCGATAAGCAGATAACCATATCCATGTATCGTCGGCGATTAGAAGCAGAACCGAGTATCAATTCAATGTCCTGGTTAAGGAAAACAATGGTTTTGAGGTTGCCTATCCAGTCAGATAACCTCTTCTCAACCTGACCGTTGTGCTTGGCATTCTTCTTCTTCTTATCATAACCAAGTTCGAGACTTTCACTATCCTCGCTACCATTAGGATAATATAAGCCTTTCACATAAAAGTAGTCCTCACCATTCTTTACAAGGTCTCTGTCCGTTGAGATGCGGAAAGACTTAGCCATTCCGAGTAGGTATATCGCTTCGATAAGATTGGTCTTACCCTGACCGTTATCCCCTATGATGAAGTTGTAGTTGGGAGAAAAGGACAGGTCTTGCCTGGTGAAGTTTCTGTAATTCGTTATATGTAAATCAGTTATGTGCATAAATAAAACCACATTTTTCATCAGAATCCGATTTTTGTGTAAAAATATATCAAAATAATCTCATATAAAGAAATTATACCAACTTTTCCACTCAAACTATTCATATAAAACCAATTTATATCAAATTTTCCCTAAAAAATGAAATTATGTTAATTTTTTAGTCATATAATACCAATAATTGATAATTATTGGTATTTTAAAACATAACTGAGCGGTACATTTTTTGCTTATGTGATTTCTTATCTGAATGAGTAA
>CAYUUC010000158.1:0-8016 GCA_964447635.1 uncultured Spirochaetia bacterium | reverse complement strand
AGCTGAGATTCTCTTATTATGGTATATCCATCTTTCGTTAATGATTTTTTTATCATCATTATTGGTTTGATTATAAACAATACCTCTTCTTAAAATATATCTTATTACATCGTTTTGATAGAAATAGTATTTAAATATATAAGTATCATTGGAATTCAGGTAATATTCTCTGATAGGTTTATCTGATTCATAATCTATCTCTATATAAAAATCCATTGTGTTATCATCAGAGTATTTTTCTTTTTTGATTAATAGACCCATATCATAGTAGTATATTTCATAATGTAGTAATTTTTCTGAGATCCCCTCTTCTTCACTTTTTCCATAGTATTCAATCTTGGTTACTCCCTTCTCGGGATGTGAATATTCCCATCTTTGTTCTAATTCATTATTACGATAGAATAATGCTTCGGATATTCTATCATTTACATATATTACCTCATAATATTGGTTGTATCTATTTACTCTAAAATATGGAATTTCATTAACAAATTGAATATAATAGTGAGTTTTATCGATGTCTTTATAGTATTTAACATCCTGGTTGTTTTGGCTTATTGCTGGATTATCTATATAAAAATAGGACAATATTAAAAGAAGTATACCTATTACAATAATAACGAATAGTCCCTGATAGTTTTTGTTTGTGCTAATTCTAGTCATCATTTATCCCCTGATATATATAACCAATGAGAATTCCTATAAAAATTAAATCTCTCCTTAATTTATCGGAAAAATCCAATAAATTTTAATTGGTAAAATGTATAAGGAAATTTCATTAGAGTAATATTTTTAGTTTTTGTTTTAATACTTTATCAATACTTTGGTTTTACAATATTTATTTTAGATATTTTTTTACTGATTCGATTTTATCAGTCATTATTTTTTCTTTATCCGTTCTGCTACCAATTTTAATCAATGTAGATATACGAGGGACTTTCATATCATTGTGTAGTACTTCGTGACATTCTTTTATCGCTTGCATTACGGTATCGTAATCACCTTGAATATTAGTACCATTGGAATGTAATTCTATGTCTAAACCGGTATCTTGTAAAATCTGATGGGTTTTAGCAACGTATTTGGATAAGCTTACACCAACACCTATTGGTATGATTGTGATTTCTGCTATGATTTTCATTTTTCCTCCAGGACAGATTTATTTACATTAATAAAATCTATTATAATACCTATGAATAAAGTTGTCAAAATATGATTTTAGCAATTATGCTTTAATGAAAAATAATCTTGATTGATTTTCTTTGTTTATTAGTTGATTCATTTTATATATATTATGATAATAAATACCATAAAATAAAACACTATATATAAATTAAAGGTATATAAATGTCTTTGAAAGCTAAACAGAAAAAGTATCTTAAGAAACTATCCCAGAAGGATATTACTACTTTGCAAATTGGGAAAGAAGGTATAAATCCCCAACTTATAAACCATATTAATGAAGTTTTAGAGAGTAAAGAATTAATTAAAATAAAAATTCTTGACACTGATATATATCCATTAAAGGAAACAGTGGAAGAGGTTATACAAAAAACCAACTCTGATATTATTAGAACCATTGGAAAAACTTTTATAATTTATAGAGAATCTAGTGAATTGGAAGATGATGAAAAGATAAATCTTCCTAAATAATTTATAAGAATATGGAAAGGTGAATAATGGCAAGAAAGGAATATTTTTTTACATCAGAATCTGTATCGGATGGCAACCCTGATAAAATTTGCGACCAAATCGTGGAAAATATTGTCGATGTATACATCGAAAAAGAACCGAAATCCAGAATCAATATAAATTGTATTATGGTTGATAAACGGTTTATATTAGGCGGGGTGATTGAGTCTAACGCTAATATCAATATTGTCGAGGAAGTTCTAAAAATCATTAAAAGTATAAAAACCGATCAGAACCTAAACATAGATTATCCCTCATACGTTATCGATAACCATATCATTAGTAAACCTCTAGATGAATATCCAACACCGGAGAATGTAATAGAAGAAGAAAAGATTATCACTGGTTTTGCTATAAATGATAGTGATGTATTTATGCCAATAACTCTAACACTTGCTCATTCATTGGTTATAAAGCTGAACAAGCTAAGAAGGGAGAAGAAACTCAACCTGCTACCAGATGCTAAAAGTCAGGTAACCATACAATATGATAGTAAAGGTAAACCTAAAAGAATAGACTCCATCGTTATCAATACTCAACACCAGGATAACCTCGATATAAAGGAATTCAAAGAAGCAGTAAGCGAAGAGGTAGTAAAGAAAACCATCCCTCAAAGTCTCTTCGATAAAAGCACCCGGATTTATGTAAACTCCGGTGGTCAAATCATAGAAGGATTAAAAGGCTCGGTTATGGGGATATCAGGTAGAAAGACCGTTATCGATACATATGGCTCATGGGCGAGATTTGGTGGAGAAAGCATATCCGGAAAAGACCCCTATAAAGTGGAAAGATGTTGTTCTTATATGCTTAGGAAGATAGCTAAAAACTTCGTAGCCGGGGGAATAGCTCAAAGATTAGAGATCCAAACAGCATATGCTCCTGGTATAGCTCAACCGATTATATTATATGTCGATTCTTTTGGTACGGGAAAAATCTCTGATGATAAGATAAATAAGAAGATACAGGAAGTATTTAATCTAAACCCATTATCCATAGTTGAGGAATTGCAATTGCTTAATCCTATCTATCATAAAACATCATGCTATGGACATTTCGGGAGAAACGACCCTAGTTTTACTTGGGAAATGATAGACAAAATAGATGAATTAAAATAGATGGATTTGATTATGGATGTAAGGAATGCTATCGAAAGAGTAAGTAACAAAATAAAGAAAGTGAAAACCCTAACCATATTATCTGGCTCAGGGATATCAGCTGAAAGTGGAGTTCCAACTTTTCGAGGAAAAGATGGATTATGGAAGAAATATCGGGCTGAGAATCTAGCTAGCCCTAGGGCTTTCTATTCTAACCATGAACTGGTTTGGGAATGGTATAACTGGCGAAGAGAAATAATATCTGATAAAAAGCCCAATCCTGCTCATTATGCATGTGTTGACCTGGAAGATAAATTCCAATCTAATTTTAATATTATAACTCAAAATGTAGACGGTTTACATCAAAAAGCCGGTTCTAAGAATATAATTGAGCTACACGGAAGCATATGGAAAACAAAATGTACTAAGTGCGGTAACAAAGAGGAAAATCGAGAGAAATTGGATAATAGTCCGAAATGTTATATATGTGGTGGTTTATTAAGACCAGATGTGGTTTGGTTTGGGGAAGCTTTGGATGAAAAAGTCATCCTTTCAGCATTTGATACTATATTTGCTTCCGAAATGGTTATCATCATTGGAACATCCGGAGTTGTATATCCAGCAGCCCAGTTCGGAAGCACCGCTAAGGATAATGGATCATACCTGGTTGAAATAAACTTGGATGAAACACCCAACTCTAGTCAAGTAGATATATCTATAAAAGGAAAGGCAGGGGAAATACTACCAAAAATTGTTTATAACCTCGATTAGAGTATTAAATCAGTAATAAAAATACATAATAGCATTGTAATAAATCTGCTGATTATTATTAGACTAAATAAGGAAAAGCGGTATCATGAGTAAAGATATAAATAATGAATTGTTAAATTATGTATCTAATGTAGATATGGATGTATATAGTGTTAGAAATCTACCAGAGGAAGTGATAGCTGTTATATTTGCTTATGTTTCCCGTAGTCCAAAGTCTTTTAGGGAAAACTTACTAAAGGTTACCGAAGAGAAAGCATCTAATTTTCATGAAAAATGGGTTTTAAACTTCGGTCATGCTTCAGTGGCTGAGTTGGCTGTAATACATATGTGTATTGAAAAAGTATCCCGTTTGTTTTCATCTATTCTAGAACGAGCTAACCTATTCATATCGCCTATTGAGTATTCCCAACGATATCAAAAGCCCAAACCGGGAGATTTTTATATTCCACCGGAATTGAATGATTTACCCAATATTAAAAAGGATTATATCGAGTTTAATAATCATGCTTATGATGTATATGAGGAACTAAACAAAGATTTATTCCAATATCATATCAATCATAACAATAAAGAAGAAGGAGAAAGCGAGAAAGCATTTAAACAACGATGGGAGAAAATCGCTTTTGAGGATGCAAGATATGTCTTACCACTATCAGTATATACAAATCTCGGATTTACCGCTAATGGCAGGGCTTTAGAAAACCTAATCATGAAGCTATTATCCAGTAATTATCCCGAAATTAGAACCAAAGCAGAACAGATAAAGAAGGAAGCCAGAAAAGTCTTACCGACTTTAGTAAAATATGCTAATGAGAATGATTACATTAAAGCTCATCATGAGATAAACCTATTAGATATTAACCTGGAAGAAGAAAAACCGGGAAATATAAATGAGGATGTAAATCTGGTATCATGTGATTATCCTGATTCAGAGAAATCTGCTTTGATTAGTTTATTATCATCAATTATATCAGCTCAGAGAGGAATAAACCAGGTTAATATTAAGAAGCATCTTGAATCTATAACCAAGTCTGAATTGGTTAAACTGTTTAAGGATATAACCAATGTGATGGGTTTATATGATGAACCGTGGGATGAATTTCATCAGATAAGGTATAATTTCCAGCTATACATCTCTGAGGCTTGCTGGCACCAGCTGTTGAGACATAGGAAATGTGAGTTTTACTATTCTGAACCCAATGTGCATAATGGATTAACCATTCCGGAATCCATCAAAAAAGCTGGTATAGAGAATAAAGTTTATAAGATAGCAAATGAGTCAAAGAATTTATATGAAAAGTTCGATAAGATAAAAGGATATGAATATATCAAGTCATATACGGTTATCAATGCACATAAAAGGCGGGTAACTGCTATTATTGACTTGTGGGAAATGTATAATATTATAAATTTAAGGTTAACCCCACATGCCCAATGGGATATAAAAAGCATTATACATTTAATGACTGATAAAATCAAAGAAGTTCACCCTAATTTAATATCTAAAGCATTGGATAGAGTGAAGAGTAAAAATATAAAATGATGTTTTATTTTAACAATTGAGATTAATTTTTATATTTAATATAGGTTTTTTATTAATTTCTTTAGTAAAGGTATTTCGAATAATTACAGATTAAAGATGGAAATTAATACATGAATTTAATGATTGTAGACGATTCCCCAGCAATGAGAAAGATGATTATAAGGGATTTGTCTGAAATTAGAAAATCTACTAATGATATTTACTACGAAGCTGAGGACGGCATAGAAGCACTAAATCTATTGAATAACAATCCTATAGATATAGTCTTCCTGGATTGGAATATGCCTAGATTGGATGGTTTATCTTTTGTTCATAATATAAGAGATAATAACCAGATGAAAGAACTAATAATCATTATGATTACCCACGAAAACAAGCAGGATAAGATAATGGAAGCTATCAAAGCCGGAGTAGATGCTTATATCGTTAAACCTTTCACCGTCGATATGTTATGGAAAAAACTCAACGAATTTGCTAAAAGCTAATCTCCTATATAATAGGTCCTTACATCCTTCCCACAAAATAAAATCCGTTTATCATAAATAATCGGTTCATATTGAATATTAGAAACCAGTCCATGTATACTCCATTTAATCTTATTATAGACATAATCTAAAGAATAGAGATTATCTTCTTCGGTTTGTATAATCAATGATTGGGATAATCCCGGATTCCATATCCTTTCTATATTAGCTTTATTCTGTTCCCATATGACTTCTGCTGATTGTATATCTATGAATGCTATTCCTTTATCATTACTTATCCATAGCGAATCATTATCCAATAATCCAAAATCTGTTTGTGGATTTTGTGACTTATATGTCCATAAGGGTTTACTAATATCATCTACCAAAAAACCATAAATCCCATATCCAGTCCTTATCAATACCATATCATGCCTAATAATTGGTGGTTTATGAATATTATAACCATCTGAGAAATTGTTTATTATCCTACCATTAGCTTTATCTAATTGGAGGAATTCGCCATCGTCGGTATTAATGAAGATATATTTCTTATTTATACATGGTTGAAAATCCGAACCACCAATTAATTGTCTGTACTTAACATGTTCGTTATTAATATCGTAAACTGTAAGATACCCCCCATAATCTATAATATAGATTAAACCATCATTGACTAATGGATTAATAAGAATTTTATAGTCTAAGTCAAGTGAAAAATATATGCTGTGTGTTTTTATATTATATATATCCAATTCCTTATCAAAATTGGAAATCAATAGATTGTTTTGATAGAATCCAATATCCACTTCAGTTACATTATTCGATGAACCTATCCAGGTTTCGGATTCAATGTAGCCATGGATTGGATTTATCTTAAATAACTGACCGATATTGTTTATTATATATAACTTATCTTTATAGACAATGGGTGGGACTTCAAATAAGCCATTTATCTTCTTACACCATAACTCATTTCCATTTAGGAGACTTATAGCGTGTAATGTACTTTTATCAGAAATCATAAATAATCTGCCATCATGGATAACAGGTTCGGTTATGGTTTCGAAATCATTATCTTTTTTCCAAATGAAATCACCTGTATTATAGATTTGCTGGTCTGAATTTATAACCTCTTCATGTTTATAATCATATTCATAGGCATTATATATTTCCATATTAGTATTAGATGTTTTCATTGGGTAATCAAACGGATATACATTGATCCCTTGTTCTATAACATCCCTACTCAGATTTAATTTCACCAATCTATTTTCATGAAGATATCTTTCTATTATATAGGCATTCGATTTATGTATAATGGGATATTTACGGATTTCTCCCTGGAGATTATATTCAAAAAGCATCTTATCACTTAGCGTATCTATTACCTGTAGATGTTTTCCAGTAAAGAAATATGCTTTATCATCATAAACCAAAACCAAATTATTATCATTATCCTTGAATTGCGATTCATATTCCTGTAAAACATCACCAGATATACAATCCAGACTGATTAGTCTATGATTACTGTTTATATAAAGCCTGGTTTTATCAATAAAGACTGAATGACTAAACTTTTCTTCTTTAGTTTTTACATAGCCTTTACTCCATTTCTCCTGTCCCAGTATTGATTCAAGGCATGTCAATACACCATTTTCCGATAGTATATAAATCCTGCCATCCTTTACAGAAGGACTACCCGACAGCTTCCCATCACGGCTCTTATATGACCATACCTTATAACCTTCTTTATCGAAACAGTAGACTGATTCATCAGTAGATAGATAAACCATGTTGTTATTGTAGACTGGCGAATAAAGCCCTGTTCCATTAATCTTCCTTTCCCATAAGACTTTGCCATCATAAGAGGATATTGCATATAAAATCGAGTAATCTTTATTCATTGATGAGCTTATGGTATAGATTATACCATCTATATGTATTGGTGAACTGTATGATGTTTCTAATAGTTTAGCTGACCATATAATCTCACCATTGGTGATATCCAAGCAATAGAAGAGCCCATCACCCAATCCCATAGGAGATTCATAGCCTGTACCGAAGAACAATCTATCTCCAGCAATACAAAAGGAGGAGATGACCTGCATGTCTAATTCTTTCCTCCATAACCATTCTCCATCATCAATATCGAGAGCGAATAAACGAGACATACCTTCTTCATTTGTACCAGATAGTATTGCCAATTTGTTACCAATAGCAAAGTGAGATGTGATGTTAAAGCTTGTTGGATTGAATATCCAATCAATTTGGACTTTATTATCATTAGTTGATGTTTGATTTAGATTGTCGGTCTGTATAGTTTTGTTCTTACTTTCATTCTCGTAGGTATATCTATCATGTTGTTTACCGCAAGTAACAATAACAGTAAAACATAATAGTATGCTTATGAATAGAGCTAAATTATTTTTCATATAAAATCCTTTATAGT
>CAYUUC010000157.1:0-8061 GCA_964447635.1 uncultured Spirochaetia bacterium | reverse complement strand
ATCTTGATAGACATTGGATTATTAAGGATGTCTTAAAGGATTATTCAAATATTGATAGAATAATGGTTTTAGAAAAGCAGAGTTAATCTATTTTTGGGATTCTTTTAATGCTTCTAATTCCTCATAGGATAATAGTTTATCAATATCAAGAATTATAACCAAATTATCATTAGAATCATTAGCAACACCAGAAATATACTCTCTACCAATACCACTAATAACAGGTGGTGGAGGTTGGATTTGATCCTTGGGAATGTATTCAACCTTATCTAAAGCATCTATAAGGATACCTATTTTCAATTCTCCTTCAATAAATAAGGTGAGATATAATTCAATGTCTTCGCTTCCTCCAACCAAATTAAATCTTTTTTTCAGGTTGATTATTGGTATTACGACTCCTCGCAGATTCAATACCCCTTCAACAAAATCTAGAGAATTGGGTATAGGAGTGATTTTGTTTACCGTTTCCACTCCATCTGCAACCATGATATCAACCCCATATTTTTCATCAGCAAGAAGGAATGTTACAATTTGAATTATATCTTCGCTTCTGGACTCTTTTTTACCATGTTGGTTTGTCATTATTAATATCCTCTATTAGTTTATTTATCATTTAATGCTGAAAGACCAGGTAATTCTTTACCTTCAATCATTTCTAAGGATGCACCCCCCCCTGTTGATACATGAGACATCTTATCAGCTACCCCAGCTTTATTGACTGCTGCGATACAATCTCCTCCACCGATAATACTGCTGACATCAGCTTGAGCTAAATCTTTTGCTACTTGGATAGTACCCTGAGCAAAATTATCAATTTCATACACACCAACAGGACCATTCCATAAAACGGTTTTAGAAGATTGGATGCATTCTTTAATTTTTTCTATTGTCTTTGGACCTATATCAACAGCCTGCCATCCATCTGGTATTTCATTATCATTTATAGTTTTTTTATTATAATTTATACTATTATCTTTTAATATTTCACCTACGTTTTTATCAATAATAACATTATCTACTGGTAGAATCAAATTAATATTGTTCGATTTTGCTTTTTCGATGATTTTTTTTGCATTATCAATGTAATCCTTTTCCACTAAGCAATTACCAGTTTGGTGTCCTAATGCTTTAAAGAAAGTATAAGACATAGCACCACCTATCACAACGTTTTTAGATTTATCCATTAATGTATTTAAAACATCTATCTTTGTGCTTACCTTAGCTCCTCCCACTATAGCTGTAAATGGTTGCTGAGGACTTTCCAAAGCTGATCCAAGATAGTTAATTTCCTTTTCCATTAGAAAACCGGCAACAGATGGTAAATATTGAGTTATGCCATGTGTAGAAGCATGAGCTCTATGGGCTGTTCCAAAAGCATCATTAACATATATATTTGCTAGATTTGATAGTTTCTTAGCAAAATCCGGATCATTTTCTTTCTCCTCTTTATGGAATCTCAAATTTTCCAATAAACAAATATCACCTGGTTTCATTTTATTAACATAGGATTCCACTTTAGTACCTATACAATCATCTAAAAACTTAACATCCTTATTTAGTAATCTAGATAACTCTTTGGCAACTGGTTTAAGAGAAAAATCATCGCTTCTTTGTCCTTTGGGTCTACCCAGGTGGCTCATCAATATCACTATAGCATTATGATCTAATAAATAATTAATTGTATCTAAAGAACCAATAATTCTAGTATTATCATCTACGTTAGAATTTTTGATAGGAACATTATAGTCCACTCTTACTATTACTCTTTTTTTATTTAAATCAATATCTCTAATGGTTTTTTTATTCATGATAATTCCATCTCCTTATATTAATCATAAGATAATTAAAATGATGGTATTAAATATAATAAAATACCATCATTTCTCATTTTTAATTATTTACCTATATATTCTAATAAATCTACTATTCTACATGAATAACCATATTCATTATCATACCATGCCATCAGTTTAACAAAATCACCTTTATTGCCTTCTTTTTCAACCACATAAGTTAAATCTGAATCTAAAATGGATGAATGAGGATTTCCTCTTAAATCCCAAGATACTAAAGGTTCATCAGTGTATTCTAATATACCTTTTAACTTACCTTCCGCCCATTCCTTCATAGCACTGTTAACTTCATCTTTACTAACCATCTTTTTTAGTTGAACGGTCAAATCCACTAAAGAGACATTAGGGGTGGGAACACGTATAGCTAAACCTGTTATCTTTCCTTTCATTTCAGGTATAACTAATGCTACAGCTTTAGCTGCTCCGGTGGTTGTTGGTATCATAGACACAGCTGCTGCTCTTGCTCTTCTTAAGTCTTTATGAGGTGCATCCAGGATTTTCTGGTCATTAGTGTAAGAATGTATAGTGGTCATAATCCCTTGCTCTAAGCCAAATTCCTCATTTAATACTTTAACAATGGGGGCTAATCCATTTGTTGTACATGAAGCATTTGATATGATATGATGCTTATTTGGGTCATATTTATCTTCGTTTATACCAAGACACATGGTTATATCAGGGTCTGTTGCTGGAGCGCTAATAATGACTTTTTTAGCACCACCTTTCTCTATATGTTTCATAGCATCCGGTCTTTTCCTAAACAAACCAGTGCTTTCTACAACAATATCTATGCCATCACCTTTCCAATTAAGATTATCCAATGATTTTTCGGCTGTAACCTTAATCTTTTTGCCATTAATGGTTATTGATTTATCATCATATGAAACATCTCCATCGAAATTACCAATAACAGAATCATATTTAAATAGATGAGCTAATGTTTTAGAATCAGTTAAATCGTTAACAGAAACAAAATCGATTTTACTATTCTTAGCAATTGCTGCTCTTACAATCATTCTTCCAATTCTTCCAAAACCATTTATTCCAACTTTTATTCCCATATATAAATGCTCCTTAAATCAATTTAGATTATTTATTATTCTGAGAAGAATATAATAAAAAAACAAAGAAAAAGTCTATGCCATATAAAGATTAAATAAAACATTTTCTAATAAGGATTAGCAATTCATTTATTACTGTTTATTAGATTGTTTGCTTTATCTTTCACCTTTTTCGTATGGAGTTCCAGATGCGGCTGGAGCAACAGCTTTACCGACAAAAATAATTAATGCTAATATGGTTAAGGCATAGGGTAGAATAGGTCTTATATACGCTAAAATATCCACTATTATATTATCTCCAAATATAGGTATAATTCTAGTTTGTAGCCATGAATTTAGTCCACCTTGAAGGAATCCAAAGAATAAACATGCAAACATAGCACCAATTGGTCGCCATTTTCCAAATATCATAGCAGCAAGAGCAATAAATCCTTGACCTACGACTACTGTAGTTGAGAATTCAGATTGTACAGCTATTGAGAGACTAGCACCTCCTAATCCAGCAAAGACCCCGGAAGTAATAACAGCTAGGTATCTAATACGGTATACATTTATACCTAAAGTATCTACTGCTTTAGGTTGTTCTCCTACAGCTCTAAGTCTAAGACCCCAGTTGGTTTTATATATGAATATGCTTGATAATATAGCTAAAGCTATAGCTAGATATTGTGTAGCATCATTAGAAAAAATGGATTCTCCTAAAATCGGAAGGTCCCTTAAAATTGGAATTTCTATCCGTTCAAACTGAAATACCAAATAATCCTTTATAAATAATTTAGCTCTATCATAAATCAAAAATGAGATGCCAGGTCCAAGTAAGTTTATAGCAAAACCACTAATCACTTGATTTGCTTTAAAACTAACAGATGCTATAGCATGTAAACTAGCTAGCATCCCACCAGCTACTCCAGCCATAAGGAATCCTAACCAAGCATTACTAAAATAAAAGGAAAAGAACCATCCGGACATAGCTCCAATAACCATCATCCCTTCAAGTCCAATATTAACTACTCCAGACCTCTCAGAAAATGTACCACCAATTGAAGCAAAGATCAGAGGAGTAGCGTATAATATTGTATTATAAATAATAATAGTTAAATCTGAAAATATAATATCAACCATCATATCTTCTCCTCTTCTAAATCTATCTGCTTTAACTTATCATATCTTTTTTTCTTAAATCTATCTGAAATCATTGTTATTATTCCACCAGCAGCAATGAAGAATATAATAACACCAATAATTACATCTATGACATATTGAGAATAACCAGGACCTACCTGTAAAAGCGACCTTGCAATCTCAAAAATACCAAGTATAAATGCACCAAATATAATTCCTACAGGATGATTATTACCAATTAATGAAGCAGCAATTCCATTAAAACCATAACCTGGCATTATACTTTCAGCAGCTAACCGGAAAGATGGTTGACCTGCCATTATTTGTATAGCTCCAGCTAGACCTCCTAAAGCTCCTGATATAACAAAAGACATAACTAAGTTTTTCTTAACATTCATACCGGAATACTCTGCTGCTTTAGGATTAAATCCTACTGCTCTTAACTCAAAACCTATGGTTGTTTTAAATAACAAAATGTAGACAATAAAAACTATAGCTAAAGCAATGAATATACCAATATGAAAATCAGTATCAAAACAATTAGTTAAAGCATCATTAGATATCCTTGCTCCTTCTGGTATAGGAACTGTTTTAGGTAATTCACCGGGTTCTTTAAGATGTTCATTTACAGCAACACTCGATAGATACAATGCTATCCAGTTCATCATAATAGTAACAATTACTTCATGTATACCAAATCTTGCTTTTAGATAACCAGGTACTGCTCCCCATAGACCACCAGCTATCATTGATGCTACCATAGCAAATACGATTATAAAAAATGGAGGAAAACCAGCATTAGCTAATACTAAAGCAACAATAAAAGCAGCAAAACGTCCGGCTATAAATTGTCCTTCAACTCCAATATTAAATAGACCAGTTCTAAAGGCAAATCCTACCGCGAGACCAGTAAATATTAGTGGGGTGGTTGCCATTAAAACTCTACCTAATTGTTTTAAGGAACCTATGGATTTTAAGATATTTTCTAATACGAGAATAGGATTTCCACCGAATATTATAACAATATTCGAACCTATTATAAGACCGAGAATAATAGAGGCAATAGGAACATAAAAACTTTTACTCTTTATGATTTTTAATATTTTTTCTCCAATATTATCATTCCCCATGTTGGATACTCCTTATTGTTTTATATGAGCACCTGCCATCATTAATCCTAACTTTTCTTCTGTAGCTTCTTTTACATCAAGGATTCCAATTATCTCACCTTCATACATAACTGCAATCCTATCGGATACATTCAAAATTTCGTCTAATTCCATTGATATTAAGAGAATTGCTTTACCGGAATCTCTCTGTTCTATCAATTTTTTATGCACAAATTCTATAGCTCCTACATCAAGCCCTCTAGTAGGTTGTGATGCTATAAGGACTTCAGGTTGTTGACTAATTTCTCTACCGAGTATAATTTTTTGCTGGTTACCACCAGAAAAACTCTTAGCCAAAGCTTCTACATTAATAGGTCTAACATCAAACTCTATAGCTATATTCCTAGCTCTTTCCATAATACTCTTATAATCAAGGAACAAGCCATTAGAATAAGGTTCTTCTTTATATTTTTCCAATGGTATATTTTCACCCATAGAAAAATCCATTATTAAACCTCTATTCTGTCTATCTTCTGGTATATGACCCAGCTTTGAATCTATAATTTTTCTAGGTGATAAATTTGTAATATCTTTATCATGAAGTACAACTTTTCCCTCAGATGAATTTCTTAGACCAGTTAAAACCTCGACTAACTCAGTTTGACCATTACCACTAACTCCAGCAATACCTAATATCTCACCAGCTTTTATTTCAAATGATACATTTTTTAGAGCAGGTAAATCTCTATTATCAAAAGCTGATAGATTTTCTACTTTTAGAATGGTTTTACCAGTTTTAATATTCTTTTTGCTAACTTTAAAAGAGACCTTACGCCCAACCATCAACGAAGCTAATTCTTCTTCATTGGTTTCTTTAGTTGGTATGGTTTTAATATGTTTCCCCCTCCTGATAACCGTTACAATATCAGAAGCCTTCATAATCTCTTTAAGTTTATGAGTTATTAGTATTATGGTTTTACCTTGATTGGATAATTCTCTCATGATATTGATTAACTCATTTATTTCTTGAGGAGTTAGAACAGCGGTGGGTTCGTCAAGAATTAATATTTCAGCGCCTCTATACAAAGTTTTAAGTATTTCTACTCTTTGCTGGATACCAACTGGTAAATCTTGTATTAGAGCAGTAGGGTCAACATATAGACCATAATTCTTACTTAATTCTTTTACTTGGTGGATGGCTTTTTCTTTATCAAATTTTATTCCTATTTTTTTAGGTTCACTCCCCAGTACAATATTTTCAGCTACGGTGAAAACTGGTATCAACATAAAATGTTGATGAACCATGCCAATACCTTTTTTTATAGCATCTTTTGGATCATTTATTTGAGTCTTATTACCATATAAATAAATCTCACCGTAATTGCTACTATATAAGCCATATAGAATATTCATTAATGTTGTCTTTCCAGCACCATTCTCACCTAATAATGCATGGATATGACTTTTCTCTACTGTTAAGTCTATATTGTCATTAGCGAGTAAAGAGCCGAAAAACTTTGTAATACCTTTCATTTCTACTGCTATATCTGACATTATCCCACTCCGGTTGGATTTTGAAAGGATTAAGGCTATAAAACAAGCCTTAATCCTTATTAATAAAAATTATAAATTAGCTTTAAAATCCTCAAAGGTTTCTTCATCATAAGGTACTTCTATAGAACCATTTATAATTAAGTTTTTATACCTTTCTACTTCTTCAATTATTTTATCAGTAACAGCATCATGTGTTGGAGCGTATCCTACACCATCTTCTTCTAATCCATAACTAACTACTTCTCCACCAGGGAATTCCCCAGCTTGTAATTTCACAGCTACATCATATATTGCATTATCTACTCTTTTCATCATTGATGTTAGTATGTTTTCTGGAGCTAGTTTGCTCTGGTCGGAATCTACTCCAATTGCCCATTTATCATGGTCTTTTGCAGCTTCGAATAGTCCTTTACCTACATTCCCTGCAGCATGGAAAATTACATCTACACCATCACCATATAGCTGGTTAGCTAATGTTTTTCCTTTTGACGCGTCTACAAAAGAGTCAGCCCATACATCTTTAATTTCTGCATCCTCATTCACTGTAAGAACACCTGCTTTATAGCCGTACATGAACTTTCTAATTAGTGGAAATCTTTCTCCACCTATAAATCCTATCTTATTTTCTTCTGTCATCATACCAGCAATAACACCAACTAAGAATGCACCTTCTTCTTCTTTAAAAGTAACTGCAACAGCATTTGGTGGTACATTATTATTCATATTTGAATCAATTATGCCAAATTTATGATTTGGATAATCATTAGCAGCTTTTCTAACAGCTTCAGCCATTAAAAATCCTATACCCCATATTAAATCATAATCTTGGTCAGCTAAATTTTTCAGGTTTCTATCATAATCTGCATCAGATTTTGATTCTAAGAATTTTACCTCTACACCTAATTCATCTCTTGCTTTTTTTAATCCAGCCCATGCAGAAGCATTAAAAGATTCATCATTTACGCCTCCAATATCTGTAGACATAGCTAACTTTAAGGAGTCAGAATCTGTTGTTTCTTCTTCAGTCATTGTTTCTTCGGTTGTTTCCTCTTCGGTCATTGTTTCTTCGGTTGTTTCCTCTTCGGTCATTGTTTCTTCGGTTGTTTCCTCTTCGGTCATTGTTTCTTCGGTTGTTTCTTCAGTATCAGTTGTTTCTGTTCTTCTCTCTCTTGTTATATTGGTTTCTTCTTGATTTTCATTATCCTGGGATACTTCTTCTGGTTTAGAATCCTGTTGTTGCTCATCATCAGTATCATTGTTATCTCCACAGTAAATAAATAAAAGAGATAATGCAAGGACTAATATTAGGATACCAATTATCTTTTTCATTCTCTTAGTTCCTCCATTTAAATTCATTATAAG
>CAYUUC010000156.1:0-8094 GCA_964447635.1 uncultured Spirochaetia bacterium | reverse complement strand
TGAATGTATTGCAAACTGGAAATGGATGTCCAACCGATTAATTTCGGAAAGTTTGCAAATAAATTTCTGATGTACAAATAAATTATACATAAGGTAACTTATTTATACATTGAAAGGTTCGGAAAAACCATATTATGAGTAAAATCATAAATACAGTATTTATTATCGTAATACTGGTTGCTATAGCTTTAATCTTCGGCTATCACGCAATTAACTATACTATCGATGCTATAGACTATAGGAATGTCAAGACTGTAACCTTAGAACAGATAGAAAGCGGTGAAGTGAAGAAGAGGTTCATCAGACTGGAAAAGGTTATGGCATATTACCTGTATTCTATAAAGGGCTATAACAGCTTCTCATCGGCGGATAAGCCATCAGCATTATACTATCCGGTGGTTAACCCGGATGATTTCAATAAGAACACCCTCACCCCGGATACCCGATTTAAGGTACTTGTGCGGGATGAGGACTATAACTCGGAAGTCATTAACCAAAGGGAAGAGGTTATACTAAGCGAGGAAATAAGCTTCAACGGGAAGATACTAAACGAAATCCCCGCAAGCATCAGGAAAGAGATTACATCATCGGTGGATTTTAAGGAACACTTTGCCGAAAAGCTAATCTACATAGAAAAGGATTATAAGCCTATGCCTATAGTCTTCACCGGTATTTTCTATTTACTCGCTCTCGCTTCTATTGCCCTTATCTTTATCATATTGAACAAGGGCGGCATCGAAGTGATAAGAATATCAAGATATAATGTGAAAACAAAAAACATAAAGGACAACTTAGGTGAATTATGATGAAAAAGAAAAATGATATAAAATGGATTATGTTCGATATGGGAAACGTCCTCGTCAAATATAAACCATCAGCATACAGACTCTTTGCCGAGAAGCATGGCATAGAACCGGGTCGGACAAAAGAAGTACTATTCAACGATGACATCTTCCTGAAAGCAGGACGGGGTGAGGTCATGGAGAAGGAATTCATCCAGATAATGTATGACGCTTTTGGACTCAGATTAAGCCTAGAAGAGATTGTGGATATATACTCACAGGAGATTAACGAGGTCATCGAGGGCATTGAAGACCTGTTAGGCATACTTAAACAGGATTACAGCCTCTCCATACTATCCAATACCTTCTTCGGTCACTGGAACTACTTCACCACTACTCCACTGCACGATATGTTCGACCTGCCCATGGCATCACACCTACTGGGAGAAGTAAAACCGGACGAGGCGATATACCGCAAAGCCTTATCCAACATGAAGGCGAAACCGCATGAGGTGGTCTTCATAGACGATTTGGAAGAGAACATCACCCCAGCGAAGGAAATAGGCATACATGCCTTCCAGAGCTTATCCATCGATGATACTAAAAGAGGCCTGGTCGAGATTTCCATCCTCGATGAAAGGCTAATTACACCATAAAAACGGGATACGATTATGAATGAAAGCATCCGAAAAATCATTATCCATTCCAGCAATTGGGTCGGTGATACGGTGATGTCTTTACCCGCAATCAAACAGGTAAGGAAGGCATACACCCGAGCACACATCACCATTCTTATCAAAGAGAACATCGCACCACTCTTTCAAGGAAGGGACTTAGCTGATGAGGTTCTCCACCTGCCGTCCGGTAAAGGCATGGCTAAGCTGAAAGCTGAAATGGGACTGAGGAAGCGTATCAAACAGAATGACTATGACCTTGCCATACTTTTCCCCAACTCCTTCGGGTCTGCTCTAAGGCTTTTCGGATGCGGGATAAAGAAACGAATAGGCTATGCTAACGAAGGACGAGGCATACTACTAACCAAGACGGTGAAGCGGACACCCCAAATCCTCAGCCAGCACATGACCGAATACTATATGAATATACTCAATCTGATAGGCATCAAAGCCGACGATACCACAATAGACCTAAAACTCCCGCCAGAAGCTGAGCAGTTCGCTGATGACTTCTTAAGCAAGAACAGAAAGCGTCCCGAAGCTAAGCTCTTCGCTTTCGGCATCGGTTCGGCGAACAACCCGAATAAGATGTGGAGTCCCAAGCATTACAAGAGGCTGGCGATGAAGCTTAGTGAGAGCTACGATGCGGAGGTAGTTCTCATCTGTTCACCGGATGAGTATTCTATAGCGGAGGAGATAAGCAAAGGTCTCTATCACAAGCCGATTATCCCGCATGGCAACCTCATCGAGAATAGTGCCGTGATTAGCCGTTGTGATGGCTTTGTGGGTAACGATTCGGGTGCAATGCATCTGTCTTCTGCTCTGGGGATACCTACTATCGGTCTGTTCTTCGCAACATCTCCTCAGAACAACTTCCCCCTCGGGGAAAATGCACATTATATCGAGAAGCAAATTCCTTCCAGCTACATAAAGAAGAAACTCACCAAGAAGGAAGCGGACATACTATCACGCCTAATCTCGCCGGAGGAAGTCATCAAGAAGATGAAGAAGATAGGACTGCTTCCAAAGAAAAATTCCGATTATTGAATAAATCAGCATCAAAAGCATGTATTGATATAGAGTAAAGATGAGATTTGCTATAAGGTGTAAAGCATTATGAAAGATACAGTAAGACGCATACTGAAGGAGCATTCGGAAGGGATGACCCTCTACTCAATCTATATCAAAACGAGATTCCAGACCAGCATTGACGAGTTAACCGAGTTACTCACTGATAAGAACCACTTCATACTAAAAGAGAGGAGATACATCAGCCGTGATATCGAAAAAGCCTCCGCCTCAATCTCTTTCTATATAAGGTATTACCCGACTAAAGACATCATAATCCTACACTCACAGGCAAGCAGGGTCTCCGACGGGAAAGAGATAGCATCGGAAGTCCTCCTGGAAAAGACCAAATTCATCATAACCTCAAAAGGCATAACGGAGAGCGACAGACTACCCCGAGAGGTGCTAAACCTATTACTGCAGGTAAACACCATAATCCCATCCCTCGACTTCCCCGAATTCATTCTGAGAACCATCCCCCAACTCGAAAGATGGGGCGAAGTGAAGCAGGATGAGAGCGTTAGTAAGCTGGACATAAAGGACAGAAGCGTATCACCCACTTTCTATATCGACTACGACCAGGATAGCTCATGGATATACTTCTACCCAAAGTACTTCGTGGGAGAGGAGCCTGCCGATATAAGCGAGGTGGAAGCCTTAAAGAGCGGCGAGTTCATCCGGAAGGAGCGGTCATGGCGTAGAGTGAACTTTGGCGATAGGGAAGTCCATCAGACTATCATAAAGCAACTCGGCTTGATAGAAGATGGGGACGGCGAATCGACCAGGCGGTACCGGCTGGAGAACTTCAAGTTCACATCCATCGAGGAACTGGAGCATAACCGAGACTTACGCTTCGTCTACTCGGAGAGGGCAAGCCATTTCATACTCAGGTTGAGGGATTTCAACTCCATTGCCGATGTGAGACTACCTGATGCGGTATCCAAAGCCTTAGAAAAGGAGGGTATCACACTAAGGGTCTACCAGAGGGTTGGCGTGAACTGGCTGACCTATCTTCGTAAAGCTGGTCTCAACGGTCTTATTGCCGATGATATGGGTCTGGGAAAGACAATACAGGTGATAGCAGCAATAGCCTCCGCTTACGAAGAGTTAAAGACGGACGACAGCCGGGTGAAGCCATCCCTGGTGGTCTGTCCCAAGTCGGTGGTGGGAGTGTGGAAGGGACAGCTATCCCGCTTCTATCCAAACATCAGAACGGGCGAGGTGCTGGGTAGGAATCGCCTCGATGGCTACCTGAAGTCTGCCACCTCTACTAATCGAATCATCCTGCTGACGACCTACGAAACGATATCATACCGTAAGGATGCTTTCCTGTCCTACGATTACCTTTATGTCATACTGGATGAGGCACAGAAGATAAAGAACCCGCAAACCCTTATGGCAAAGACCATCAAGAGGCTGAATGCGGTTTATAAGCTGGCGATGACCGGCACCCCCATCGAGAACCATCTCTCCGAGCTATGGTCTATCTTCGACTTCATCATGCGTGGCTACCTCGGCTCACACGAGACATTCAAGGCTAAGTTCAAGAAACCCATTTCAGAAGGGAACAATGCAGTAACCAAACTACTTAAGATGCGGATAGAACCGTTTAAGATAAGACGGACGAAGAAGCAAAAGGACGCTTCGGGCAGAAACATCATCCAGCTTCCCGAACTAATCAACGATGACATAAGATTCGAGTTGAGTAGGGGAGAGTGGAAGCTCTATCGGAAGATAGTCAATTCCAAAGAGGCAGTCGAACTGAAGAAGCGACTGGAGAAGGGGGAGAAGTCAGGTTCGCTATCTATGAACATCTTCGCAATACTGACTCGGCTAAAGCAACTCTGCGACCATCCATCCCTGCTTCCTGAAGACCTTTTCCCGGATGCTTCACTCAAATGGAAGATGCCTTCCGAGAAGTTCTCTACCCTTGTTGAGAAGGTGGAAGAGATCATCGACTCCGAGCAGAAAGTCGTCATCTTCAGTCAGTATAGGAAGATGCTTGCCGTCATGGAGGACTATCTAAATCGTAGCAGGATTGGCTATTCGATACTGGTAGGCGGGATGACTTCTAAGCAGAGGGAAACCAATATCCATCGTTTCCAGGACGACCCGGAGAACAAGACTCCAGTGTTCCTCGCCAGTCTAAAGGCGGGTGGCGTTGGTATATCGCTGACCTCCGCTTCCAATGTGATACACTATGACCGATGGTGGAATCCGGCTGTTGAGAACCAGGCGACGGACAGGGTGTATCGGTCGGGTAATGCTTCACTCATCGTTAATGTATATCGGATGATGGGTAAGAACACAATAGAGGAGAAGATAGACGGCATAATGAAGCGGAAACAGTCATTGATGGAGAACATCATAAGAGAGGACGATATCGCATTGAGTAAGACCTTCACCAGGGAGGAGCTACTCAACCTTCTATCCGGGTAATGGGCGTTTATCTTTCATCCATACCTACTTCTACTATCATCCGGGTAATGCTCTTTTCATCTAATGCTTTGCTGTAGTAGAATCCCTGATAATAATCACATCCGTTTTGCCGTAGGAAGTCCAGCTGTTCCTTGGTCTCCACGCCTTCCGCTACCACGTTAAGGTCAAGAGCTTTGGCGAGGTTGATTATCGCCTTTATAATAGCAAAGACGCTCCTATCGCCGTTATCATTATTCACGAAAGTCCTTTCTATCTTCAATGTCTTTATTGAATAAGCCTTGAGATATGAGAGTGAAGAGTATCCCATGCCGAATTCATCTATGGAGATATTGATTCCAAGATTTTTCAATTTTTCGAAGATTTCATTTTTTCTTTCGATATCTTTCATAATATCCGTTTCGGTTATCTCCAGGGTGATGAGACTTGGTTCTACACCGTATTGATGCAGGGTATCCTTCATGAAGTTTGCAAAGTCATGGTTTTTGAGATGTTTACCGGAGATGTTAACTGTGACGTAAGTCTTATTGATACCTGCTTCCCGCCACTTCCTTACCTGTCTGCATACTTCATGTATCGTCCATTCTCCAATTCTGATGATGATGCCGGTCTCTTCCGCTATGGGTATGAAGTCCGCCGGATAGACCATGCCTTTCTCCGGGTGCATCCACCTTATGAGTGCTTCCATGCCTATGATGTTGCCGGTTTCACTATTGATTTGCGGTTGATAATGCATTACGAACTCTTCCTGCTCTAATGCTTTTATAAGCTGAGCTTCAATCTCCATCTTCTTCTTAATCTTTACATTCATGAATTCTGAATAGAACTGATAATTGTTCTTCCCACGCTCCTTAGCATGATACATCGCCGTATCCGCATTCTTAATCAATTCGTCAGCATCCTTACCATCATCAGGATATGATGCTATGCCAATGCTGGCGGTAATATAGACCTCCTTCCCATCAAGTATAAAAGGTTGGGATAGGGTCTTGGTTATCCTCCTCGCTACTATATCCGCACTACGCATAGATTTGATATCAAGCATAATCACGGTGAACTCATCACCGCCGAGTCTGGCTACTGTATCACTCTTCCTTATGCACATAGAGAGCCTTCTCGCTACCTCGACCAACAATTTATCTCCGGCTCTATGACCCATGGTATCGTTTACCTTTTTGAACCCGTCCAAGTCTACGAACATGATACCTATATGGACATTCTCCCGCATCGCCCGTTTAACCGAGTTGTCCAGTCTATCCCGGAACAATACCCGATTAGGTAGTCCGGTTAGCATATCATAATGAGCCATCCTCCGTAGACGCTCTTCTGCTTCTTTAATCTGGGTTATATCAGAGAAGATGCTTAGGTAATATATGGTTTCACCATAGTCATCTTTTACCGAGCTAATAGAAGTCCATTTAGGATAAATCTCTCCATTTTTCCTCCTGTCCCATATTTCACCTTTCCATTGTCCTTCATTGATAAGGGATTCCCACATCTTCTGATAGAACTCCTCATCGTGTTTGCCGGATTTCAGCATGCGCATGTTGTTTCCAATAGCTTCTTTCTTCAAAAAACCGGTTATATTTGTAAAGGAGTCATTAACATTGATGATGTCAGCATTCGGGTCTGTTATAGCGATAGCATCGTTACTCCACTCGAAGACCTTGGATAGAAGGCGTATATCCTCTTCCACTTGTTTCTTTAATGTGATGTCCATCCCGGAACTAAGTGAGCCGGTAATGTTGCCATCATCATCTTGGAATATCGTGTTGTGCCATTGAATGAGTCTTCTCTCACCATTTTTAGTAAGGATATAATCCTCAATGTCTACACTGAAGTCATGCTTACCCTGTATAACATTGGAAAAGACACCTACCACCTCTTCCCGGCGGTCTTCCGGGATACAAGTCTCTATCCAGTTCTTCCCCAGTAGCTCTTTCTCCTCATATCCTAATATCTCGCATCCCTTACGGTTAATCATCGTTATGTGTCCTTTTCCATCAAGGGCAAGGATGATAACGCCTGAGATATCGAGGTATTTCTGGGCTTTCTCCTTTTCCTTTCGCAATTCATCTTCAATGGCTTTCCTGCTGGATATGTCGATGAGTATCCCTCTTATGCCTATCACCCTGCTTCCCTGCTTAATCTGCTTCGGGAAGATCATTCCGTCAAACACGGTGCCATCCTTCTTGATAGCGGTATACTCCACCGGCATATTAGGCTTCTCCCTCATTGCGTATTCTATGTCATGCTTAACCTTCTCTCTTTCCTCGGTTATGAATAGGTCGAGAGCATGCAGACCTTCTATAAGGTCTTGCTTGGTATAACCGAACATCTTAAACCCCGGTTCATTGACATAAGTGAGGTTTCCATTGATATCAATCTCGAAGATAGCCTGTGGTACGAGTTCGATAAGCTCACGGTACTTCTTTTCACTCTCGGATAGGTCTATTATAGCTTGCTTCTTGCCGGTTATGTTTTCGGTATGAACCATGACTAAATCCGGTTCTATATAAACATAATGGACATTAAGGTATTTGAATTCACCTGTGGATTTAAAAGTATATCCCATCTCCTTCCTGATATTGGTCTTATTGGTGTAGCATTGGTTGATATCTTTGATGATTTCCGGGTTATCCTTATACAGAGCAGATAAGCTCTTGCCTTTAAGCTCTTTTATCTTTCCTCTCGTCACCTTTTCAGCTTCTTTATTGTAATCATACAAAATGAAGTCTTCTCGGGTCTTCTTCCATGTGTAGGTAGGTAAAGGGATATACTTGTACTGAGTCTTGAACTTGCTTTCGCTTTCCTTAAGGTTGATGTGGTAGTGATGGTTCTTCAATGCTTTCACAAAAGATAGGGGTAATTGCTGGATGAATTGATAATCAGGGTCTTTGGGTATGTAATCGGATACACCCATATCAATAGCTTTGATGATTATATCTTCTCGATGAGTATCACCCACAACAATAACCGGCATTTGCCGGCAGATATTTTTATACAAGTTCTCGCTTCCATTATCGAAGACAGAAGTGGTAACCAGGATATCGAAAGCATTATTGGTTATCAATTCTTCAGCCTCATTAATAGAGGATGCTAAAGTGTATCTATATAAATCGTTATCATTTGTC
>CAYUUC010000155.1:0-8133 GCA_964447635.1 uncultured Spirochaetia bacterium | reverse complement strand
AATCTAATATACTTTATGTATTTACTCTCATGAACAGGAACCATTTTATCCAGATAATCCCATTTTATAAAACTATTCTCTTTGTTAATATCTATTGTAATATAATAAACTCCTAAGGATGTTATATTTTGAAAGAAGTGAGAACCAAAGGAAGGTTCAACCATAAAATCCTTAAGATTCGTTTCTATAATTACAGTAGCATTTGATATCTGTGACCACTTCACCGGAATACCCAGCCACGGGTCAGAGGAACCCCATCTACCAGGTCCGATAAGGAAATAATGAATATCCCGAGCTATCATCTTTTTATTAATCTCACCCAACTCTCGAGCTATCTCTTCCGTTCTTGACCTATCGAACTCATCCTTTTTAACATAAACGATATCCTTTATATCTTCCACTTTTCCATTACCAAAAGCTTGAACAGACGAGACTAAAATATCATCCTTATCTATCTGGTCAAAATCTACGCTAAACTCTCTTCCAATAACCATTGGTCGAATCTGTAATAAACTAAATTCTGCTTTCTTATCATCACTGGAGAAGTTCACCGCAAACTCAATCTCTACAGCTGTTCCCATTGCTTTTGAACTTACATCTAATATTTCCTTTAATATATTACCTAATGGAAAACTGTCTGAGTTGAGAACCTGGGAAAATGTTATAACTCTGTATCCTTTAAAGAATATACCTGGATAAATTCTATCATTTTGGGGATTATATGTGCTAGCTATATTATTCAATGTACCATGAGACTCACCCTCGGTTATCTCCAGTTTATTTAAAGTATCCTTACCCATTACCAGATTTTCACCTACAGAATTCCTCAAATCCAATGAATAAAAATATTTTTGTGAGTTTTCCAGAATATCTTGTGTAGTAGAGAATTGTGGTAATATTGAAGGATATGGAGGAGAGAACCTAAAAGATGACTCTCCATCAACCACACTTCGACCAAAACCCATCGCTATTGTAGCTAATCCATCCTCCGGTTGGATATGTCTGAATGGATAGAAATTGTAGGATTGACCAACACCAGAGATATTAGGGTAAAAAAACTTATCCTTGTAGGTTCTACCCACTGCTTCTTGAATAATAACCGCCATCTTTTCCTCTTGAATACGGCTTGAAGTAGACCTCATATAGTTTTTAGCATCCTGTAAATAAGTAGAAGCATAAACAAGCTTTATCGCAGTTATTACTTCATTTAACCGGTCATCCATAGTCATACGCTGATTATTGGGTAAAATAAATGTATCATATACTCCAGCGAATGGTTGATATTGTGAATCTTCGAGTAGACTTGATGAACGAACAGCAATTGGATTCTTTACCCTCTTGAGTATTCTTATCAATTTCTTTTTTAATTCCTTAGGGAAGAAACCTCTTAAGAAATGATCCCTTATAGTAAAATCACTGCTATCTTGGTATGCAATTTGCTGTAATCGATTATTCTCCATAAATTGGTCGAAGATATCAGTTGCTATGACTGCGGTAAAAGGGATATTAATATAGATATCCTTAAAAGCATTTCTAATCATCATCTTTTGCAATAGATATCTAACAAAAGCAATTCCTCTTGCTTTCCCTCCTAAAGATCCATCACCTATTTTAATAAAGTCAGTTTCATTTCCAATTTCTTCCTCATTCCAAATATCAAAATTGGTTATTATACCTTCTTTTCTTTCCTTTTGATAATTAATTAGTATATTAACTAAAAACTTTCTAACATCTTCCATATCCTTAAAATCATCAAGTCTTTTAATTCTAAGAGAACCTGCTAGTTTGAACTCACACCTCGCTACAAGCCAATTGGAGAAGTGATTTCTGCTAGCATGGAACATGAGGGACTCTTCTGGTAAGGATTTAAGTTTTATTATCATTTCGTTAAGGTCTTCTGCCCTATCTATTATCTGTCCATTAGGCAGTTTAAATAAAAATGCCCCAAAACCTAAATTCTTCATCACAAAATCACTAAGTTCATCATGAACAAAAGGAGAGTTTTTATACATAAACTTAGCACCAAGTTCTTCGGCTCTTTGTCGATAGTATTTTACAGAAGATTGTAATAGAACAGGAATATCAAAGAACTCTTCTTTTACTTTTTTAACTAAATCAAAACCTGCTTCTGGATTAAGTTTTCCATCTTTTGGAAACTCAATATCAGATATGATGCCAATAACATTGGTTTTAAACTTTTTATAAAGTTCTAAAAACTCTTCGTAATTTTCAGCTAGGAGTATTTTAGGTCTGGCTCTCATTCTAAGCTGTCGTTCTAGATTGTTCAAGCTAACATCGATAAGCCGTCGTGTCTGTTTCATTACTTCTTTATCTATTAATGGTAGATATAAAGAATAGTATTTAATTGAATCCTCAACACCTAATATCACCCTAACATTGCCTATTTTTATATCATAATCAGCATTTATCCTGTCTTCCACAAACTTAATAGCTCCAAGAAGGATATCAGACTTTCCTGTCCACAAGAAACATTTATCGATAATTGTGTGTGGTATCTCTTTATATACTCGAATATATTCGCTTTCATTCTGTAATAAGGCTATAATGGGGGTACCTGGTCTAAGTTCTTTAACGGATTTACCGAAATGTATTATATCATTAGTATCCAGTTTGGTCATGATAAGAATAAGGTCATAGTTTTCCTTGATTAGCATATTAAGTGCATCTCGGCAGTTAGAAGCTTGTTTAAGATGCGGGACATATGTTAAATTCAATTCAAGGTATTCATTTAGTATCTGTTCGGATAATTGTGTTTCCTGCTCTACGATAAACGAGTCATACATACTAGAGACCAGTAAAATATCTTTAACTCTATGCCTCATCAAGTCCTGATATCCCTGGAATTCTCTATTAGCAAATTTAATATTATCTTCGTCTTTATATGTAAATCCACTTCTTAATTCTTCTTCGAGTTTCTGTTCCATCTCGATTTGCCTTAATCTTAACTCTTTTAACTCAATTAGGAGTTTTTCTTTATTTGAAATAGTATCTTTTTCATTCATTATAATCACCAATTTTTAGAATCAGTTTAATGGTCTTATTTCTAAAATAATAATAATCGCTTTTTGTATATAATTTATTTTTTCATTCAATTTTGTTATAATGTAAAAAGCTCTAAATGATATTGATTATTATATATAAATCAATATGATAGAGTAAAAGACAAATGAGGAATATTGAATGGCATTGTTTGCATTAAATTATAGAAGCAATATAAATATAATAAAACACCATTTATACGATACATTAAAAAATTTAAATTATCCTAAGATAACAGAATCTAAACATCAAATCAAAACTAAAAAAATACACAAAAATCCGTTAAAATCAATTTATGTTAATATTTCATTTAGAAAACACGGAGTCATGGATATAAAAACAAAAATCGGAACATTAGGTCTAATTCTTAATATTATTATCATAATGATAATTTCATTTATATTCTTCTTACTATTCAATCTTCCTTTACCTATTGAAGATTTTTACATGGCTATTCCATCATTAATACTAACATTATTAATCATGATTTTTTATTCTTATTATAAAGTAAAATCTTATGAATTTGGTTCCCAAAACATCAAGACCACATCTCTATTTGACTTTCATATTGGCAGAAATATTATTCATTTAAGAGAAGCATTACTAAATAACCTAAAATTCATAATAAAACCGGATAAGTCCACCAAAAACCAAGTGAACACCTCTCTGGAAGTGAAAGACCTTAAAGTCGAATTCCATACACCAGGTGGGATTGTTAATGCGGTTAATGGCATATCATATAAAATTTATAAAGGTTTAACAACTGCTATTGTCGGTGAGTCAGGATGCGGTAAAACAGTATCATCAATGGCTTTAATGAAACTAATCCCCATCCCACCAGGCAAAATTGCAAGTGGTGAAGTATGGTATAAAGATACAGACTTGATTAAACTCACTGAAGACCAACTTCATCAGATTAGAGGGAAGGATATATCCATCATCTTCCAAGACCCTATGACTACACTTAATCCATACATGAAGCTAGGTGAACAGCTTATTGAGAGCCTAATCTATCATTTCAGCATTGATAGGAAGACAGCATATCAAAAAGCTATCCAACTACTGGAAAGGGTCAAACTCCCTTCTCCTAAGGAAAAAATGAATAGTTATCCTTATGAATTAAGTGGGGGTATGAGGCAAAGGGTGACAATTGCTATCGCTTTAGCCTGTGAACCTGAGGTTATAATAGCAGATGAACCCACAACTGATCTTGATGTCACAATACAAGCTCAAATACTGGACTTATTAAAAGAACTTCGACGGGAGAAAGACCTATCCATTATATTAATAACTCATGATATAGCTCTGGTATCGGAGATGTGCGAAAACATCTTGGTTATGTATGCAGGATACATCGTTGAAAAAGGCACCACCAAAGATGTACTTGAGAATCCTAAACATCCTTATACTGAAAAACTAATAGAATCCGTCCCCTTCCTAGATAAAGATATCAGCAGATTAAGCTCGATTGAAGGGTCTCCACCAGATTTGATTAACCTTCCTCCGGGATGTCCTTTTTATAAGAGATGTGATTACCATAAAGATATATGTAAGGAGAAGATGCCACCGGAAAGGAAAGTAACAACAATTGATATCAACAAATCAGAGGATAATATACATACAATAAGATGCTGGGTAGACATATAGGAGGTGTTTAATGGAGGTACTAACCGATAAAACAACAATATTAGAAGCTAACAAAGTTAAGATATACTACCCAATCTATAAAGGATTGATTAATCCCCAACTTAAAGGTTATGTTAGAGCTGTAGATGGGGTTAGTATCGAATTAGATAAGAAGGAAATCCTGGGATTAGTAGGAGAATCCGGTTGTGGTAAGACCACATTAATCAAAGGTTTTACTATGTTGGAGAGGATAACAGAGGGGTCTGTTAGGTTTAAGGATACAGAGCTTACTTCCTTAACCGATACCGAGTTGAAACCATATCGTAGGAACATGCAAATGGTTTTCCAGAACCCCTTCTCATCTCTTGACCCCTATATGACGATTTATGATACATTAAAAGAACCGCTGGATGAGTTTAAGATAGGTAAGGAAAAAGAAAAGAAATTCCTTATCGCTGATATCATAGAAAAAGTAGGATTAATATCAAATCGTATGTACAGCTACCCAAAAGAGTTCAGCGGGGGTCAGATGCAAAGGATTGCTTTAGCAAGAGCATTGATACTTCGACCTGAATTGATTTTCGCTGATGAACCGGTATCAGCATTAGACGTATCAATACAAGCCCAGATTATCAATCTTATGCTAGAATTAAGAGATAAAATGGATTTCTCAATGATATTTATATCCCATGATTTAAGTGTGGTAAAACATATCAGTGATAATATAGCAGTGATGTATGTCGGTAGAATTGTAGAATATGCTTCTTATAAGGACTTATTCGAAAAATCCTTACATCCTTATACCCAAGCTCTTATATCCGCTGTACCCAAGTTTACACGAGAAGGTGAGACAACAATGGATAAGAGGAAACACCTCAAAGGTGAAATCGCTTCTCCAACACAATTATTCAAAGGATGCCGCTTTGAGCCTAGATGCCCAATAGCCACACCATATTGTAAGAATCATGACCCCAAACTGGAAGAGAAAAGGAAAGGTCATTTTGTAGCATGCTGGGAAGTCAAAGAAAAGGTTGATTAATATGAAACGAAACAAATATCAATGGATTATAGACCTAATAATAGAATATGCCATTAAACTGTTCTTGCTTATTCTGATAGTATTTATATTCAACCAAATTCTATATCAATATATAAGTTCCGGAACAGGAGGATATGTTAGGGAGTATATAGAAGTTAAAGAATTCAAATATCACCCTGCTTATCAGTTCTTCAACTATTTATCCGATTTATTAAGGCTTGATTTAGGTCGAGACCCAACAAATAATGCTCCTGTCACTTTTTATATCGGGTCTGGCTTGCTAAACTCTGCTTTACTGTTTTTTCCATCAATATTATTTTCCGTACTCATATCCTATTGGATAGCTAAATCGTACTATATGAATAAACGAAAAGCAGTTACTAAAATTGTCAATGACCTATCCATTTTCATATCAAGTATACCTATATACTGGCTAGCATTCACATTCTTCCTTTTGATAATTGTATCTGATGAGATAACCGAGAATACTATGCTTATTTTGATTATAAGCGGAGCATTAATATTAGTATTGACATTGTTCTACTTCCTAAATAGGATTAAAGGAAAAGGATGGATTAAAAATGTAACACTTAGCATATACAATATCAATTCACGCTTAATTCTTTATTGGATAGGTTTTATCATATTTATGATTTTAGTTATGGGGGGTGAAGGTTCTAATACGATTATATGGTTTATTCCTCCTATTGTTTTCCTGGTTATAGTAATAAAAGATTTTATCGAAAAGTATCAACAACATCCACTTTCCTGGTTAATAAAAAAGCTGATAATAAGAACTCTTGTATTTTCTTTTGTATATGGTTTAATCTTATATATCATGCCTGAATATGGTTTTAACATAGGCGGGACTCAATCATGGAAGGTGTATGATGCAGACTTTTTCACCCAAATCATAGATAGAGTATGGCATTTGTTGTTGCCATGGATACCGATGGTCACTCTATTTACTGTTATTCTATCACAATCCCTGAAAATCAAAATAAATGAACTAAAGAATACCGATTATGTTAAATTGGCTAAGGCTAAAGGCTTGCCTAAAAATCTAATTTTCAAAAAACATCTATCATCACCTATTTGGGCGGAATTGCTTTCTAAATTATCTTCATATATACCATTCTTCATTACTTATTTAGTCGTAGTGGAAGTCGTATTCTATTATCATGGAATAGGATTTTATTGTATAGAAAAGTCTTATCCAGTACAAAATGCTTCCATTTTATTTTTGGGTATATTCGTAATATTCTTTCAATTCCTAAATAACCTTCTAATAAAGACATTCATTCCATATCTAAGAAGAGACACAGATGTAAAACGTAAGTCTAAAACCAATCGAACCATAATCTTAATCATCCTTGCCATTGCGTTAGTCAGTTTTATTCACAATATGTTTACATCTCCTCCTATACCGTTAACCAGTATAGATAGTATCATCAGAATAGGTCTTATTGTTGCTGTTTTTGTTATCATTCTGTTTTTGATAATATATCAAAGAAGAAAGCAATCTAAAGATATCCAAACTCCATCTGACCGACTTGACCTTAATAAAGAAATAGACATGAGTAAGTTTGAGGTAACTATAAAGAATCTACCCAAACCACAAAAACCAAAATTAACCAATGAAAAAAGAAGAGCTCTGATTAAATTCCTTATAGGTTTATCGATAATCTTTGTGATATTACTAATAGGTTTTATTATTCCAATCGATCCAAAAGAAGCCAATTTTATCAGCCCAGAGAAGGTTAGCGCCTATGTCCCACCCATGCCAGATTATCCTATGGGTATTATCGATGCTTTAGGAGTAAGATTGGACTATATGTCCTTAGTCTTTGTTGCGGGAAGATATTTACTCATACCGATAATCTCCGCTTTAATAGGACTATTGGTTGGTACACTATTAGGAGTGGTAAGTGGTCTATGGAAATCAGTCTGGGATAGGACAATGACCAGATTCTTTGAGTTCATTGAGATGTTTCCATCGGTTCTTCTTCTCATAATTATGTTGACATTCTTCGGTTTCAATATATTCGGTTTTATGTTTACTCTCATATTGATAGGCTCAGCTAGGATATATAGAGTAGTGCGTGAAGAAGTAATCATATTAAGGCAGGAGGAGTTTATTCGGGCGGTTAAGCTTCTAGGGAGTAATTTCTGGAATATATTGAGGAAACATATATTACCCAATATCCGGATAGCATTTGTTTCTAACTTATTTACTCTCATAGCTGATTTCATCATTTTAGACGCAACCCTCATATACATAACTCAATACACAATGCCGGATTTCTTAATAAAACTTATCCCAATCAAGGGTTGGGGATTACTTATATCATCTAATTTAAACCTTTTTGTAAGAGGAGAACTATTATCGGTGATATTCCCTGGTATAT
>CAYUUC010000154.1:0-8161 GCA_964447635.1 uncultured Spirochaetia bacterium | reverse complement strand
AGGATCGGAATTTACGGAAGGTTTATTTATTTACTTGTATTACTTATATTTAGTGTATAAAACTACTGGATTATCAAGAGAAATTTTAAGGAGTTGAATATGTATAACAAAAAGATAAATCACATTTTAATATTTACATTATTACTTATCATCGCTTTCACAACGGCAATAACCTGTGGCGGAAGTGAAAGCACTAATAATAATCCAAATAATAACAATCACAATAACAACAACCCAATCCCCAACGAGAACCAAAAGGAAGCAATATACAAAACGCCGGAAAGCTTTCTTTATGATGAGGAATCCGGTTACTACTTCGTATCTAATATAAACGGTAGCCCAGGTAGTAAAGATGACAATGGTTATATCGTTAAGTTGGGTGACGGATTCGAGCTTGTCGATAATTACTTCATTGACGGGAAAAGCGATGACTATACTCTCAACGCCCCCAAAGGCTTAACCGTTATTGATGGAACGCTTTATGTAACAGACATCGACCATGTAAGAGGCTTCTCCGTGGAGGAAGGAAAACATATCAGGGATATTGGTATCGATAATGCTTCGTTCCTAAATGATATTACTCATGATGAAGAAAGTAACTTATATGTATCAGGTACAAACAGCGGAAGGATTTATAAAATCGATACAGATTTCAATGTGACTGAATTATCTTCTATTGAAGGTCCAAACGGTGTCTACTATGAAACAGAACAGGATATTCTTTATGTAGTGACATGGAAAGGTGGAAAGGTTTTTAGAATTATCGGGAACGGTCAACCTGAAGAAATTGATATAGATTACGATTTTCAGGGTTTAGATGGTCTTGATTATTATAGAGACGAATTGTATTTCTCAGATTTTCCCGGTGGTAAGATATATAAGTATAGTCTATACTCGGGAAGTTTATCTACATTATATGATGATTTAACATCTCCTGCTGATATGTCTTTAGATAAGGTAAACAGAAAGATACTCATACCTCTGTTAAAAGCCGATAAAGTTGTTGTTAGAGATATAAAATAGATTAATTCTTATCCTTTAAGGATATAAGGTAGGATATTGGTTCTAATGGCTGTTATTATTAATTATCCTGCTCATATGCTCCGATAGACCATAATCCATTATCGTTTCTATTTATGGTTTTATCATTATCAGTAGGTTCTCCAGAAGTATTAGTTGGGAAATCGCTAAGACCAGTCAGGTCCAAGCCGCCTTCGGTTATGGAAGCAGGTGTTGATGCGGTTAGATGGTAGTCATCATTTCCGCTATCAGCAAAGTTAGGCGATGTCTCTCTTATATTACCACTTGAGTCTGTATCCGACATATTATTTACATCATTTACATTGGAATAATTGTTGCTGTTCTCGTCTCTATATAGATTACCACCGTTACTGAAGCTGTTATTTTTTATCTCAACAGGATCAGCAGTGGTATCCCATTCGTAAATCGCCGCTATTGTATTACCAGTAAAGATATTATTCACGATAGTAGGCTGTGAGTTTGTAACCATAACAATAGCCATCCACCCTTTACATACGAATGTATTGTTATATAGATATGGCATGGATGATTGCATGTTGTAGTTTACATATATACCTGACAATACATTGTTAGCAACAAATGGAGATGAATTTGTAGTATTGAATAAAGCAAGGTATATTGAACCTGTACCGCCTTCCAAAGTGTTATTGGTTATTATTGGCGAACAGGACTTATTATAAACAGCCTGAACCTGTCCTGAACCTGAGTAATCACTACCTCTAACATAGTTGTTATCGATAATCGCATGGGACATGTTATTGTCTATACCTGTAACATAGCTTCCATCAGAGCCTCCACCAATGATAAGCGGATTATTACGGATAATAGGAGCATTCGATACATCACAGCTGAAATTGGTTATGCTTACAGGTGAACCACTCGTTCCACCGTATATAAGGTCATTTTCTTCAATAATAACCGGTGAAGCATAGTTGTATATGCCCCATGAATCTACTATTCCGCCTCCAGCTCTTATCACATTATACCTGATGTTAACCTTTGATATACTGTTATAGATACCACATGAGGACTCCAGACCATCTCCTCCATAGATGGTGTTATATTGTATAATGGCTTCTGTATTGGTTTTGGTATATACAGCAGAGGTATAGAATGCCGTATTCGTTCCACCAGATAGAGTTCCGTTAATTGTAAAACCTTCTATAATTGTTTCGTCGGTAATCTGATTTCCATTTATATATACCGCATAATTGGGATGATTGGTTGAATTTCCGGTATCAGTTCCATCATATGTTATTTCGGTTAAGTATAAGGAGTTGGCTCTCTCCGTCTCTGTCTGATAACCTCTTTCAGAATCAGACCAATCCACCATACCATCAACCTTATACCCTCCTTTAAGGGTGATACCGGCTCTAACGATGATTGGTTCGGTTATTGTGTATTGTCCCGCAGCAACTCTAACTTCAGCCGGACTATCTGTATCATAACCAGCATTATAAAGCGTCTCAATAGCATTCGATATTGTTGCTTTGGGATAGTCCTGACTTCCCATATTAGAATCACTTACCGGATTAGTTGCAAAACCATCTTTTGCCACATATAGAACTTTTGGTGAACCTCCTCCCGGTGGTGTAATCATTACATCATAAATAAATACCGAAACACAGGAATGACCCGCCAGGTCTGTAACTCCAGACAAGTCCAAAGTTAAACCATTCCCTGTGTTCCATGCTTTACCTGTTTCGAGATTAAGTGTAAGATTTTGGCTATCACCCCATGAAGAAGTATAATCAGTTCCCTGAACCAATCCTTCGACTAAAGTCCCTTTAATGTCATATGAAGTTGTATCCATATCCTCATCAAAGGTTATGGTTATGAATGAGTCGGTATACTCGCTAATTCCAGTAGCAATAGCACTAGGAGGAGTCTTATCTACTATTATTGTATCAGATGCTGTAGTAGCGGAAATGTTTCCAGCTAAATCGATAGAAACTACAGAAAAGGTATATTCCCCATCTAACAAGACTTCTTCTTTTGTATAAGTAAGAATGGTAGTATCCGCCCAATCCATTATTGTATCACCTGTATCTGTCTTTTCCAGTTTTATTTGATAATATACAGCTGTTCCTGAGTCTGCGGTATGAACATCTTCCCAAGACCAAGTCAGATTGGAGTTATTTGTAGTAACCCCTTCCGGAGTCAAACCATCAGGTCTGCCTGTTATTGATGTATCCTGTGGTGGTTGTGTATCGAGTATCCAAGTGTAAGTGGTTGGTGTAGATTGCCATGTACCATAAATGTTCTTCCCTATAATCCTTATAGTATTAATACCATCTATACCGCTAAGTGTACCTGTTATCTGGTTCTGTGATGCTATGTCAATCTCGCTAATACTACTCCAATCGGGTATTAAATCGAAGGAATACTTATAAGCGACGATATCACTCCCACCTACTTCAAATGTATAATTAGCATCATTTGTAGAATATGGTGGAGTATCTATTAATTCAATAATTGTTTCGGATGTATTAATCTTCCATGTTACTGTGGTTGCTTCTGATGGGTACTGCCAGTTGCCTAGTTCATCCCTACCGATGACTCTAAGTTCGTGATCCCCATTTGAAAGGTTAGATCTGGTTATAGGTAATGTCATATTGGTTATCTCAAATGCACCAGACCAATCCCAGCCATTTATATCATCATCCAGCAAATACTTATAGGCTACCACATCAACTCCACTTACCTCTATGTTAATAAATGTTTGGTTTGTTACTCCAGGTGGAGTATTAGAAAGCTCAGCCTGCGGTGGTATAGCGTCTATATACCAAGAGCGGATTGTTGCTTCATCTTCGCTTTGCCAGTTACTTGCTTGGTCTTTACCTATTACCCTTAGTTCATGGTTACCATTAGCAAGATTGGACTCAGATATAGGCTGGTCAATACTGTATTCATCAGCCAAAGACCAATCCCAGCCGTTGTCTTCATCGTCCAGCAAGTATTTATAGGCTGTAGTCTCTTCACCCCCCACGATTATATTGATAGAGGTTTCATTGGTCATACTGCCCGGAGCACCGGTTAAAGTAGCGACTGGCGGTGTAGTGTCTACTTTGTATTGGAATGTAAGCGGGATTCCTTCCAGCTCATTTTCAGATGGGTCTATACAACCATCAATAATCAATGTAACATAACCATTACCACTATCCACCCAATCACTCTCCGGTGGTGGTAGTATGGTTACCTTGTCGTTTGGTTGGTTAACTTCCTCCCAGACCAGCTGTGGTGTTCGGGATGGTGGTATTATTGTACCGTTAACTTCCAGAGTATTATCTTTTATGGTTTCGCTAAACAGTATTTCAATGGACTGTTGACCATTAATAATCGAACCATAATAAGGGTCGAGATTAAGTATAGTCGGGGATTCCTCATCGACAATCTCTTTTGGTTTACATCCCATTGCTATACTTATCCATAGAAGTAACATCAATATTAGTAAAATAGAAAATAATCTCTTCATAACAAAAACTCCTAATTTCTTATCAAATAAAATAGTGATAAGATTATTTAAAAATTCGAAGGAGGTAATCCTTTTCTGGATTACCTCCGCTTATTTAATTTTTAATCATATTCATAAGCCCCGATAGACCAACTTACTGTTCGGTTTGTTCCATCTTTGTCTATCTTATTTCCGGTGTCTTCGGGGTATTCTCCTACTGATGATAGGTCTTGTCCACCATTCATGATGTCTGCTGGTGGTGATGATATTCCATAATCCATTAAAGATATATCGTTAGTATCTATAGAGTTAAAGCTAGCACTAGCATTGTAATTATTCCAGTTTCCCAGAGTATTACTTACAGACTCATTATCTATATTGGAAGTCAGGTTACTTATTTCATTACCACCCGAGCCATCATTCTTATCATAATAATAGATACAGTTATAGAAGTTGTTGTTCTCGACTTGTTGAGGGTCTGATGTAGCGTCATATTCGAAGATACCGAATCCTCCTCCAGCTACTCCTTGAGTAGTATAGAGTAGATTATTCACAATGAACGGCTTCGATGAAACAGTAACATAAATACATACAGCATTATCCTGTGTTCCACCATTTATAGTATTATTATAAATAAAGGGATTGGAAGCTCCGTAATTCCTTATTCCAATAGCATTAAGGCTAGAACCGCCGAAAATCTCATTATTAATGATATAAGGTGAAGATTGGGAGTTATTCTCTATGCCATTTGATACCGATATTCCATCTCCTCCGTCTAATGTATTTGCTGTGATTATCGGATTACTATTAGTGGTATTAAAGATACCATAAGACCTAATTCCTCCGCTTCCACCGTCTATTACATTGTTATCGATGGTTGGTGAAGAAGTAGTATTATAGATACCGTATGCCTGAACCGCATCCCCACCATTTATAGTATTACTGCTGATGTTAGCAAGGGCTAATGAGTTATTGATGCCACGCGAGTTTGAAACACCATTACCACCATTAATCGTATTATTGGTTATAGTCGGTACATTTGTATAACAGCTTTCGTTAGAGATACCATAAGCATGGTCCCCGCTACCGGAATCGATTTCATTGTTATCCACAGTAACAGCAGAAGCATAGTTATATATGCCATTCGTTTCGGTAATCGCATTACCACCATTAAGTATATTACTAGTTATTTGTGCTTCGGCATTTCTACAGTAAATACCAACGGACAATTCCTGTCCAGACCCACCGTTTATAGTATTGTTCTGAATTAATGGACCAGCTCCAGTTCTAATCAGTACCGCTGATGAGTAATAGCCACTGGTAGAGCCGTTAATCATAAATCCTTCTAATATGGTAACATCTGTTATTTCGTCTTGTTCGGCATATATAGCAGAGGTGGGGAGTTCTTCTTCTCCATCATCATTACCAACGTATGATATGATAGTTTGATAGCCGGTAACTACACCACTTCTGGCATCCGGAGTTATATTCCGGTCTCCATCATCTACAACACCGCCATTGACTTTATAACCACCCATTATGGAGATACCCTCTTTTATGATGATGGGTTCTGTCACCTCGTAAACACCTGCTCCTATGTGAACTTCAGCCGGATTAGCTGTGTTGTATCCTCCATTGGCAAGGGTTTGAACAGCATTCGTTATAGTTTGCTTAGGATAATCAATCGTTCCATTATTTGAATCAATTCCTGTTTCTGTAACATACAAAGTGGAAACCGATGACATATTAACATCAAAAGTCAACACTGCGGTAGAGTCATATCCTACTAAGTCTTTACATCCTCTTAAGTCTAAGGTCATACCTGTTCCCGTATTCCATGATTTGCCACTGTTTAAGGAAAGTTCTAATTCATCTGTGCTATTCCATGTTGCGGTATAGTCAGTATTTTCCATCAATCCTTCTATAAGGCTTCCGCTAAGTTCATAATCCGGGTCCATCTCTTCATCGAATGTAACCGTAAGGTTGGCTAACGTATAATCTATCTCAGAGCCGGATGCTGGCGAAGAGGTGGCGGTAGGAGGGACAGTATCTATCACAGTTTGAACCGATATAGAGGAGGACTCGTTCTCTGCCAGGTCTACGACTTTAACATAGAATATGTAAGTTCCATTATCAAGAGTTCCGTTCTTAGTATAGCTTCTCTGAAGAGTATTAGTCCAATCGGTTATCGGGTCGGGTTCTCCAACTTTCTCCAGCATATATGAGTATGAGATAGGAGTTCCAGTATCCACCGATTCCATATTCTGCCATTGCCAATTTAGATTAAATCCGTCATTGGTTCTCTCATCCGGAGTACTTACGAATGTAGTTTCAGGAGGATTAGTAGTATCAACAACCCAGTTATAAGTGGTAGGGGTAGATTGCCATGTACCGAGGTCGTTCCTGCCTATGACTTTGAGCGATTTTAAACCATCGAAGTTACCACCACTATCAAAGTCACCACTAATGATATTATTATCGGTAAGTAGGACTTCGTTTATATTATCCCAATTAGGATTATCCGCAAAATCATACTTATACGCAATAACCCCATCCCCACTTACTGTTACATTATAGGTTGAGTCATTAGTGGGATTATCCGGTAGATTATCGAGTTGAACTATATTTTGGGTTGTATCCACTTCCCATACATGAGTTGTATATTCGCCTTCATCTGTCCCCTGCCAGTTCCCTACAGCGTCTCTTGCTATAACTCTTAGTTCATGTGAACCTGCGAATAAACCGGTTTCAATGATAGGATCATCTTTATCATTTTCGATAGCATTTTCCCAATCCCAATCATTAGAAGCATCATCAATTAAATATTTATATGCCTCTACATCTATCCCACTAACACTAATATTGATAGAAGTCTGGTTAGTCAAAGATGGGGGTAAATTGGATAAACTTGCTATAGCTGGTGTAATGTCTATTTCCCATGAGTATGATGTAACTTCGCTTTCCAATTGCCAGTTACCAACATTATCTTTGGCTCTTACTTTTATGGTGTGAGAACCTTCGATTAACCCGGATTCCTGTATAGGCTCTAATATATCATGTTCGGTAGCATTACTCCAATCCCAATCATTATCATCATCATCGATAAGGTATTTATAATAATTTACATCTGTTCCTTCTATATATAGATTTATACTGGTCTGATTTGTTATAGGATCGGGTTTATTGCTTATCTCTGCTATAGGTGGTGTTGTATCGATTTTATATCGTATAATATATGGTAGCTCTTCCATGACCTGTTCATCGGTGTCTTTTATATTATCGAGAATAAGTGTAAACATCCCATATCCGCTATCGACCCATTTATCGCCAGTTGGTGGGTTTATAGTAAGTGTATCATTTTCCAATACATCAGTACTCCATTCTAATAACGGGCTTTTATTTGGTGGTATCATAGTCCCGCTTATATCTAACAATTCGGTCTGAATAGATTTACTAAATGTTACAATGATTTCTTGATCACCCGGTAATTCCAGGTTTTTTTGTGAAGGATCAGGATTCACATTAACAACTTCCGGTGTCGTTATCTCTTTCGGTTTACAAACAATTATGGTGAATAAAAAAATAAGCATTATTAAAATAAAAATTTTCTTACTATTCATATACGAACCTCTTTAATGTTATAAAAATTTAATGTCATATTATAAT
>CAYUUC010000153.1:0-8171 GCA_964447635.1 uncultured Spirochaetia bacterium | reverse complement strand
TGGGATTATTTTTCACAAGATTATAAGTTTCCAAAATTCCTTGATTTTATTATGGTATGAATTTGTTTGAAAATTGTCTTATCTTTGGCTATTAAGACTTATAAAAATCATATAATAATAGTTTTGATTTTTTCTTTGAAAAAAAAACAAAACATGTTATCATTAACTATAAATGTATTTAAACTTATCCATAATCTATATTTAAATTAAAGGATTATAAAAATGAAAAGTAAAGCAAAATTCTCAATAATTATATTTTCTATTTTATTATTAATTGGTTCACAATTTATTATGTGTTTACCTTTTAATCAGAATCTATCTGCTCCCACAGGTCTGGCAGCATCTGATGGGACTTATACAGATAAAATTGCTCTAGAATGGAATAGTGTAGAAGGAGCAGAAAAGTATTATATATACGAATCCTCCTCTCAAGATGGTACTTATAATGAAATTGACAATGTTACAGGTACCACAGCGAATATCACAGGTATGACTCCAGGAGAGACTTACTGGTTCAAAGTTAAGGCATACTCTGAAGCAGCCGGATACAGCGATTTCAGTAATGCTGACTCCGGATACGCCGAAGAAGAGCAAACCATAGATGCTCCAACCGGCTTAACCGCTTCTGATGGAACATATACCGACAAGATTGTACTGGATTGGGATGATGTAACTGGCGCCGATAAGTACTATGTATTCCAGTCTGACTCAGAAACAGGCTCATACGGTTCAATAGGTAATGTAAGTAATTCTAGTGCTGAAGTAACCGGGGTTACTCCAGGAGAAACCTATTGGTACAAGATTAAAGCATATTCCGATGCTGCTGGATACAGCGATTACAGTAATGCGGACTCCGGTTATGCTGATGTAACATCTATCGATGCTCCAACCGGTTTAACCGCTTCTGATGGAACATATACCGACAAGATAGCATTGGATTGGGATGATGTAACCGGGGCTGAATCTTATAATGTTTATGAATCTACATCTGAATTTGGTACATATAACAATATAGGTAATGTAACCGGTTCAGCTGCTGATGTAACCGGTGGAACTCCGGGAACAATATATTGGTATAAAGTAAAGGCGTATTCAGCAGCAACAGGAGAAAGTGATTACAGTAATGCTGATTCTGGGTTCATCGCAAGCTCTGGTACTACATACACCCTGACTATTACTATTGTTGGTAATGGTAGCGTTGATGTATCAGGGACCGGGGTTAGCGGAACAAGTTCTCCTTATACTGTTGATGAAGGTTCAAGCGTAACCCTAGATGCAGTGCCAGATTCAGGTTACCTTTTCGATGGATGGAGCGGGGACTTATCCGGAACTAATGACCCCGAAACCATAGCCATGAATAGCGATTATAATATTACAGCAACATTTATCGAAAACACTCAAACAGGAACAGGAACCCAGCTATTCTTAGACCAGTGGGAAGACGGTGATTTAAGTGGGTCTGACCATGAATGGTTCTGGTTCTATGCTACTCCTGGTAACACATATAGGATACACAACCATGATGATTACTATACACATCCTGATCCTGATAATCCAGGAACAACCAGTTTTGATAGCGAAGTTGGAGCTTACGAGACAGATATGTCTACTTCCTATACTTACACTGTTCCAAGTGGTGGCACAGGTCAGCAAGATATTTATGATACATTTGATTATGTCGAGTTTGATGCTACTGAAGATATAGTTCAGGTAAAAGCAACTCAATATGGTGGTGGGACAGGCTCTGGTGTATATTGGCTGAAGATAACCGAGTATGATGACTCAGGCATGGTAACCCGTGATTTCTGGGTTAACGACAAAGGCGGAGTAGACCAATGGGTTACCCTTACCGCAAATAGAAGGTATCAAGGAACAAGATGTAATATCTGGATAGACCAAGATATCGACTCTACATTCTCCCAAGCATTAGTTGATGATTTTGGTCAATACTTCGATGACCACTCGTGGCCGGATGTTACAACTCATGTTTATGAACCTGTTGAGTTCTTCGGTGAACCCGGAGACAGGATTAATATCTTATTCTACAGCATGAACCCAAGTTATGCTGGGTACTTCTGGTCTAAAGACTTCTATGATGATTCAGATACATGGAACTGGTGGGGAGTTCACTCTAATGAAACGAACATATTCTATATGAATGGTGACAGCGCTCCTGGTGACCCATCATTCTATAAAGGCACACTTACTCATGAATTCCAGCACATGTGTCAAGCTCATTACTTTAAAGACGATGGTCAGGGTAGAAGGATGGACAGCTGGGCAAATGAAGCCTGCTCTATACTTATGGATATGAACTTCGGTGGTAAGATTGACTCCAGAGTATCGTCATACAATAGCGATTATAATGGTGATTTTGCCGATGGTAATGTCAAGATACTAGGTTGGGGTGATGGCTATTATCAGTATGTAGCAACAGGTATATTCAATACCTACATCTATTCTCAACTAACGTTAGCCAATCGAGCAAACTATATCCAAAAATGGTTGGAATTCACCAGAGATGGCGAGACGTCGGTTCATGACCTAATCAAGACATTGGAGGATGCTGATGTCGGCTACTGGACAAGTACAACCAATATATCCGATGAATCAGCAGTTCAGAATAAATGGTCTGAACTATGGGAAGACTGGCTGACTCAGCTTGTGGACTATAACTCATCATATAGGTCATACATAAGAACTACCTCAAATGGATTTGGTAATCAAGTAGATATATCACCTGTAACAACAACCGCAGGTATCAAGAACCTAAATCCATCTGCATGGGTTATAGCGGAAGTATATAACGATAATATAAGCTCAACCACCGGATGTATAGACTCAGGTACTAATCCTGCTTATATGTTCGCATATAATAACGGATTACCAGGAATGGACGCTTCTGAAAACTTTGTATTGCCTTCAGCTTTGGATACTTGTAACATATCAGTAAGTAGTAGAAGCCATACTCCAAACATCTATGATGTTGACCCGGCTAAACTGTATCCTGAAACTTACGATAGGTTCTGGATACCTCCAATTCTCAATTCAAGAGGTGGTAGCAAAGGTGACGGAGCTTATGCTGGTTCAATTAAATACTTCTATGCAAACAGATAATCAATTTTTAATATAAATTATATTTAGGCGGGGGTTTTTATAACCTCCGCTTTATAATTAAAAAATGATAATAACCAACTATGAAAGGATTAACAATGAAAAGAGTAATTACCATAACATTAATAATACTTGGAGTATTCCTTTACCTATCTTGTTCAGGGCAGAATGATAATAATAACAAATCCGACCTACAAGTAGATGACAATACTGATAACAATAATACAGACAATAATGTTGATGAAAACAACACTAATAATAGCAATACTACTGTAGGGGAGATTAGCTATCCCATAGATGGTACTGTAATTGGAACTCTTCGTTTGGTTGGTAATGAACCACACCTCGAGCTGATTATCTATGGCAAATCTAATTTTGACGATACCTCTAGAGAATACTATATAAGAGGGGAAGATATGATAAGCAAATTAGAGGATTTGGTTTATGAAAAGGTAGAAGCAAGCGGAGAGATAAACAAAGAAAGAATCAAATATGCAAATAGTGATGAATATGTAGAAATATATAGTATTGATATAAAAGTATATACAATACTCGAAGAATAACCTATAAAACTGAATTTCAGTCCATTCTAATCTAAATAATCATCTAAAAAAATCGATAAACTCAGTCATGATAGCTAATGGTTTAGCGTTGTTTCTAAAAAAGAAAGAGGACTTATAATCAATCAGATTTACTATATCATTCAATCCAGCAGAGGTTTGAGCAACCCGAGCATTGAAGAAGATTCTCTCCAGTAATGAATATTTAATTTTAGGATAGAATTCAACTTTCGCCCGTTCAAGCTGTAGTTTATTCTTCAGATAATCAACCGCTTGTGTGATATCTCCTACCTCATCGATGATCCCTATTTCCTTAGCATCTTTTCCTGACCATATTCTTCCCTGAGCAATATTATGAACGTCTTCTTTTTCCATATCTCTGAACTTACTTACTTTTTCTAAGAATTTTTGATAAATGTTTTCTACGAAACTTTCTATGATTTTTCTATCCTCATCTGTCATCTTTCTAATAGTTGAACCTACATCAGCGAATTTACCCTTTTTAATTGTGGAGTGAGTAATCCCATATCGATTAAAGAAGTCTTTCATATAAAATAATGCAGAGATAACTCCAATAGAACCTGTAATGGTTGTCTTTTGTGCGAAGAGCTTATCACAAGCGGTAGATATCCAATAACCTCCTGATCCGGCAACTTCAGACATAGAAACGACCACAGGCTTTTCATTATTTAACTTGTTTATCTCATTAACGATATCCTCGGAAGCTGTAGCAGAACCGCCACCTGAATTAACTCTAAAAACCACCCCTTGAATGCTATTATCCTTTTTCAGTTCTTGGATATATTTAAGATATGTGTCAGAACCCAGTGCTTGACCCAAGAGAGGGTCTTGTCTAGATTTTCCATCTATTATTGCTCCTTCGAAAAACAAAATAGCTATCTTTTTGCCTTTACCATACCTTAAACGTTTTATTACTATCCTATCTTCTTTAAGGTGCTCTATTCCTTTCCATAGGTCTAGCATATCAACATTGGTTCTTATATCGTCTATCCACCCATCATCTAAGGCTTGTTTGGCATCAGGTTTATAGCCATTCAATAGTTTATCAATATCTTCGTCGCTTTTATTCATGCTTTCTTTAACTTTATCGCATATCTCATTGAAATATGTGTTGAAGATAGCCTCGAATTGCTCTTTATTCCATTCATCAATCTTGTCTACTCTTAAAAAGTCAACAGCGCTTTTATATTTACCCCTTTTTATAATTTCAATATCGATATCAAATTTTTCTCTAAGATTTTTAAAAAACCTAAATTGCTGGAAGATACCTAAGAACTTAAGTTCCCCTAAAGGATGCATTATCCTTTTTGAACAAGCAGACCCTAAATAAACATCCTGGACATTATAATCTTTTGAATAGTAATAAACTTCTTTACCAGCTAAAACCATTCTTTCAAGTTGGTTTCTAACAGCTTCTAATCCAGAGAATGTGTTGGATATGAAATCCATCTTTGAATCTATAAGTACTTTTTTAATCTTTTTGTTATTTATTATTTTCTCAACAGCAATTAAGAAAATATCGAATCTAAAAATCTCCGTAGCTCTATTATGAGCAAAGATGGACTTAATTAAGGGTGATGTATCTCTGTAAAGACCTGTTAAATTAAGAACAACATATTTATTACTCATTTATTATCTCCCTTTATTTAATTAATAATTCCTAAAATATTAATAAAAACCGATTGATTAATCATCATCATTAAAGATTGGAATCTTCTCACCTAAGAAATGAGGTTTTGGCTTGGTTATGTTTGTTTCTACAAAACTCAATAGTATAGCTAGTAGTTCTCTTGTTTCATACCAATCCTCTTTAAGATATCTTCTACGGTTGGATTCAATGCCAATAGCATCTAAACCGAGTTTTCTAGCTGTATAAACAGCCCTGTATAGATGGTATCTTTGAGTGACCAGTATAGCAGATTTTACCAGGAATACATCTCTAGCCCTATATAAGCTATCGTAGGTTCTGAATCCTGCATAATCCAGTATAATGTCTTCCTCAGGTACCCCTTGTCTTATGGCATACCTTTTCATTGCACTGGGTTCATCATATTGTGTAGTATTGTTTGCACCGGTCATTAATAGTTTTTTTACTTTTTTAATCTTATATAAATCTATAGCTGTATCGACTCTATCCTGGAGAATCATAGAGAGTCTACCGCTTTGATAGTAACCAGCCCCAAAAACGATAGCCACAGGTTTTTTTGGAATAAGTTTTTTATCTGTATATAGATAATCAAGACTTTTAAAATAAACGTGGAAATATATACCAAAAGTGATTAATAAGATACACAAGCACCCAATGAACATTATTAATGAAACATTAAATAAGGATTTAGATTTTTTATTGTTATTTTTTACTTTTTTCATATTTACATTTTTTTACATCTTATACATTTTTTATATAGATTATAATTATGGTGAATTTTCTTTTTTTATAAACACTCAGAAAATAGAAAAATCTATATAAGATAATATAATTAATATAGAGTTTCTTTCATTAAAGATATAAGAAGAATTTAAGATTAACTCAATATGAAGAAATTAGATATCAATTAACGATAATAATATATGAAACTATTTCCTAAAATTGAGGTATATAATTGAATAATGTAATCCGCTTTGGCGAAAACTTTATCGAGATGGAGTTTCAGCCAGACTGGTCTAAAGTACAAAGTCTATGGAATTTCTTGAAAAGTGTTATTCAATTAATATTGTATGATAGCACAAAATCAGACTTGATTAGCATGGCAGGTATCGAACTTGTAGAGAATGCGGTTAAATATATACTAGGAAATAATATAAAAGATAATAACGTATTCTTTAGGTTAAGGTCTGCTCGGGAAAAAAATAAAGTCACACTTCGAGTAGAAAACTATGCTTTTAAAGAAGACATAAAAAAGATAAAAGAAAGCGTAAAAAGTATTATGGCAGAAAAAAATAAGAGAAAAATATACCTAAAGAAACTACTCGAAATTGCTAAACAAGATATAGAAGAAGAAACCATGGAACTTGGTATCCTTAGAGTTATAGCAGAAGCTAATGCTGATATGTTAATAGAATCTCCAAAAGAGAATATATTAAGTGTGAAAGCCATCTTTAATGTGAAAAAAAAATTATAAATAAAGGTCTTTTATGGCAGATAAAAGAGAAATTTCAATACGTAAAATAAATAAAGATAGAGACTATATTATTAAAAACCAACTTAAAGGTAGAAGATTAATATACGTCTTTGAGCCTACTGAAGAAATAAACCTTGACTTAAAAAAGAACCTAATGTTTGCTGGATTCTTACCTTCTACATATAAAAATAAGGATGAAATGATAAGAGATGCTGAGAATATGCATCCTGAGGTTTTCTTCATTTCTACAATCCAGAAAGAAAACTACCAGATAATACAGGAGATTAAACAAAATCCTGATTTATCATATATCTTTGTAATTGCTTCTTCGATATTCAAAAAGTCCCCCAACCGAGCTTATGAAGCAGGGGCGGACTTCTATATACCTATGCCGTATGTTTGGAAAAGACTGCCCTATCTGATTAGAGCTTTAACATTCATTAATGACCTAAGATATAGCCAAGAGGATGTTATTAGTGAAGGAATGAAGATTAATTTCTCCGGTAAGGGTGAAACCATCGTTGAAATAAGATTTTGATAGGTTCTTATTGTAAACGCATCTTTTTATTTTATCATAACATAATGGATAATTTCACTTTTCTTTTTGGGATTGCTAAAGGTGAATCCATCGAAGTATGATATTTTGGAAAAACCTATACGTTTTGCTTGGTTAATGATTTGCTCTTTTGTGTATATGTTTTGTAAATGTTCCTCTCTTATTACTTCTAATGTATCATACATTAAAAAATCCAGATGTGATTTCACAATTCGAGTTTTTTTATCATAATAGTTTTTCCAGAGGAAAGAGAACTTTTTATATTCCTCATAAATAGGTTCAGAAAAATTGCTAATAATGTTATATTCTGTGCTGGTATCGAAAACCAAGATTCCTTTTTTTTCCAATAAATCATAAGAAGTGTATAAAAAATCATTTAGCGATTTAATATCTATCAGATAGTTGACAGAATCATTAAAAGAATAAACAAGATTAAACTTATTATTGGATTTATAAGATGTCATATCAGCAACGATTAGTTCAGGTTGATAAGCAAGCCTTTTCATCTTCTTAATGGCTTTATCAATCATATATGATGATTTATCTATTCCAGAACAACTATAACCATTCTGCTGGAAGAACATTAATGTTGAACATGTACCACAAGCAAGCTCAATTACGGACCTTAATCTAACACCGAACTTAGTGCATATATCCAGAAGATATTTAAACCATGATTCATAATCGATATCCGACATGATTAAATCATAATATTTTGCAAATATTGAATAAATACCCGTTTGTGTCTTATAGCTGAGAATCCCCCGTTTAAAATCTTTTATTGTCTTTCTAGTCGGT
>CAYUUC010000152.1:0-8207 GCA_964447635.1 uncultured Spirochaetia bacterium | reverse complement strand
AGATGGTTTCAAATTTCTTTCCAAATATCTACCAAAAGAAGGGGTGGAAGGCTTCCTTAAATCGCTTATCGGTATGGTTGACGCCATTCCAATGGACAGTTTCTACTCCAAGGACTTAACCATAACCATAATCAGATATGTGGTGATTTTCCTGGGTCCATTTATCATCTCACTGTTTATACCAAGGAAGGACGAACTACCGGTTAAACTGGAATCAAAGGAAGAACAATCCTAATAATCAAAGTAACTCGGCAGCAAGTGAAGCCAAAGAGCTTCTTTCACTTTTGGTAAGAGTGATATGTGCATGAATCTCCTGCCCTTTAAACTTATCTATCGTATATATCAATCCATTACTATTGGAATCTAGATATGGATTATCTATCTGATAAGGGTCTCCAGTTAATACCACCTTAGTTCCTTCTCCTGCCCTGGATATGATAGTCTTAACTTCATGCGGGGTGAGATTCTGTGCTTCGTCCACGATTAAGAATTGCTTTGGAAGGGTTCTACCTCTTATATAGGTAAGAGCTTCCAATTCCAGTAAATTCTTATCTCTCAGATAATTTATCTCCGAATCAGGGTCTGATTCAGCCTTATCTTTGTACTTCTTGGTATGATGGGCATTAAAGATAAACCGTAGATTATCAAAAATGGGTTGCATCCATAATTGTATCTTTTCATCTTTAGTCCCAGGTAAATAACCGATATCTTTACCCATTGGTACTATTGGTCTGGATACCACTATCTTAGAAAAGACTTTGGTCTCTATCGTTTTCTGCAAACCTGCCGCCAGAGTCAGAAGGGTCTTTCCCGTTCCAGCTTGTCCAACAAGTGTGACCAGCAGAATACTATCATCAAGAAGTATATCGAATGCGAATCTCTGTTCCTTGTTAAGAGGTTTTATCCCCCATACATCCTGTCTGATATCGTAAACCGGCACAATAATCCCACCAGGTTTAAGATACCTGCCTAATCCAGTATGGGAAGGATTGAGTTTATCTTCCAGCATTATAAATGTATTTGGATTGAGTTTATCCATAGATAAGTTTTCTATATTATTTACACTTATCTTTCTGTTTTCATAAAATGAATTGATGGTCTGGGTATTGACTATGACCTTAACAAAACCGGTATATAGGTCTTCCAAAACCACCTTTAGTTTTTCATAATCCTGTGATTCAATACCTAATGCTGAAGCCTTTATTCTTGAATTAAGGTCTTTCGATACGAATATAACCTTTTCTTTGTGTTTACGTTGTAGTTTGAGAGCGGTAAGGATGATTTCATTATCCGATATGCTGGTATCCATTAGGTCTACCTCCTCGATTTCACCGCTACCGATATCATAATCAGGCTGTGATTCTGGGAGATAGTTGGTAATGATTTGGAGCAATCCACCGTTTGGTAGGGAAACACCTTTGTTTATCTTCCCTGTTTTCCTTAGCTGGTCTAACTTTCGGGTGACTTCTCTTACGCTTTGTCCCTTTTCGTCTTTATAGGTCTTGAACTTGTCCAGCTCTTCTATTACCTTCATTGGGAGGACTACACGGTTATCAGAGAAGGAAAACAATGATTGCGGGTCGTGGATTAACACATTGGTATCGAGAACGAAGGTTTTCCGCTTCGTTTCTTTTTTATTATTATGATTTATATCCATAAATTATTAATAGTTCCTAAAAAAAAATTTGTTAATACATTCCTCTTATCGTTAGATTTATAAAACTATTAATATGATTTCTCAATGGCAACTATTACTGCAAATTTATTTATAATCTATTTGTAGGAAAGACTTTTATTTTATCCACATTTCATTTATGGTTAATGGCTTATTCATATCCTTATCCACAACAAATCCCCAATATCTAACCGCATTATAATCCGTCTCAGTAAGATAAACAATGGGTATATTCCTATTAAAATACTCCCATACCGACCAATTCTTACCATCAATAGAAGTAATGACCCTGGCTTTATCCGGAATTTGACCATTGAATGTCTCTTTAGCTGGATCAATAGCAAAATTAGCAAATTGTATCAAAATGTTTCTCGCCAGGATATTCGCTTGAGTGTCGATTATCAGCGTTTCTCCCTTCTTAAGCTGCTCCTGGCTTTGATAATAGCCATCCATATCCCCGTCTACGATGTTTCTTAAGGGACTGGGCATGGTTTGGTTGGGATATGAAGATTGGGTGGTCATATGTATGATATTGTTAGAACCTTTATTAGAACGATAATCGCTATTGTAAACCTTCCAAAACTGCCTTATTTGTTGGTTGACAGAATCAGGAGAATAATAGGCGTATATCTCTTCTTCTAATGTATTTAAATCTCCATATTCATCAATAATAAAGGACTTTGCAGTATCCCCATCCAATTGACCATTGGTAAGGATATAATCATCTATCTTCTGGATAAGGTTTCTGCTGGATGAGGAAGTATTATAAGGATTGAAGAAGAAAAAATGAGCCAATAATGATATATATGACCGGTATAACCTGTTTCCCTTATCAATACCGGGGTCATTGTCCAGGACTTCCTCCAGTGTAAACATACCATTTTCCCAGTAACGATTTACCCAAACCATATCCGACCAAAACTTCCTCTCATAAGAAGCACAGAAGTACTTTTCAATCCTATATTTTAACGAGAACACAAATTCTTTCTTGTAATCAGATACAGCAAGCAAAATCCCCTTTATCATCCATTCCGGGATTTCCGTAGTAAGATATACTTTAAAGAATTGTTCTGTCAATGCCTGAAAGAGAGGAGCATAATTGTATATCTCTTCGTAGGGTTTAAGATTAATATTGGGAACAAAGAAGACGATGTTTTCAGGTTGGTTGAACTTTTTTAGTTGTGCATTGAAACCATAAACCTGGTTTGCGGTAGGATTAAATTCCTTGGTGATACTTCCTTCTAATAAACTTTCAATCGAGATTTTATCTATATATGGGATAAACTTCTGCATCTCATCTCCATTCTCAAAAACCAATATGATATCCTTACTTTTATCCTCTTCCTCTCGATTATAAAGGAATGTATCGGTAAGTTTATCTAACATATCCTCAGCAGCGACACCTATATAAAAATTGAATGTATCAGAGATATTGGAATAAATGTTATAGTTATCGCTTCTGGTTATATAATCAAAATAATAAAGGTCTATTTCTGCATTAGAATACGATCCTGTAAAAAATAAAAAGAAAAATATGAATATTAATATTGTTTTTTTCATGATTATTATACCTGTGGTTTAAGTTTTGTCTATGGTTTTATAATCGGTTATAAGGGTATTAAAATTTTAAGCATGTGATGGGTTAAAATTAGGAAGATTTTTTTATAGGAAGGTTATTTCTTGGTTTCTTCTTTCTTGATTTTAAGTAGACCCATATTACTAACGCTTTTGATATTAGAACTCATTGCTTCTTTATTGGCTTTCTTAATTTCTTCGTAAATTTCTTTCCTATGCACTTTTATGTTCTTAGGTGCACTTATTCCAATTTTGACTTGATCCCCTCTAACATCTACAATTCTAATCTCAATATTATCGCCAATCATTATACTTTGATTCGGCTTTCTAGCCAGAACAAGCATTCTTATCACTCCTCACCGGACTTGCTTAATTCATCCATTATATTATGTTTTACTCCATAATCAGGGTGTCTAGAAAGTGATTGTTTTCCTATCTGGGTTTTTGTATTAATGACCAAGGGACCTAGCAGATTTGCAGTCATATTCTTTGCTTCTACAGATGGTATTGTAACGATAACATAAAGGTCAAGATTACTCTTAATCTCTTCCTCATTATCGCCAAAACCTATTTCTTTATAATCTTCCTCTTCTATATCCAGGATATAATCTTTTTTAAAATGATATGGATTGATTATAATGAAGGCGGTGTCTTTATCATCTTTAGATTGAAGGCATTTAAAAATCTCATCATACTCTATGATATAGTATTCCTTATATTGCTCAAATCCATAGAGCCCCCGGGGGAATATAACCTTTTGCTCTGTGCTGACTTCGATTCTACCAAAATCTTTTGAATCAATTTCTAATTTTGTTGTCACTTTCTTTCTCCCTGCCTATAATCTATAATATTATATATTAATACATAAAAAGTCAATAATAATTCAAAAGTTTCCCTATTTCGATTATCTATTCTAACAATTCAAGATTAGTTTCATTATGATTATTTAGAGAAGATAGGAGGAGATTATCACCTAACCTCCCCGCTATATTATGATTACTCTTCTACCTGAGAAAATCAAGCAATGTTCTTGGCATTATCCTCGCACCTAATTGTAAGGTTGCATTTCGCATTGTCTCGATGTTCTTGAGGTCGGTATAAACTTTAGCGAATTCTGTTTCGGTCATACCAGCATACTTTATATGCATCTCCTGTGCATCCTGTTTAACTTTGCTTATATGCTCTCCTACCCGTTTTATTCGGGCATGTTTAGTACCAACAATGGATTGATACTCAGCTATATGTCCGATGGAGTCTTTAATCACACCATCCAACGAATTGCCTACTTGATAAGCTCCATCATTATATAGAGCATCTCTCGCCCGGATGATTTTATCGAATACGCTTTCGCTTTTTACTTCAGCTGATGGGGAATAGTTACCGGGAGGGTTAGGCCCGCCTACTGTGATCACACCCAGGTTTTGAAGAACAGTTCCTCCATTAACATCTTCCATCCATATCTCATGTGGTTTTGTCCCTTCTATTGCCAGATACTTGTTTCCATTATCCATTACTACTTCTGCCTTCGCCGCTACATTTGTTGCGTTTATCTTATCAACTACTGTTTCAATGTTGTCACCTTCGCTTATGTTTATCTCGATACCATTTATTCGAATGGTTTGGTCGGAGTTTGACACGAACAAAGAGCCGTCGGTGTTCGATTTTACCCGTACATTCTTCGCCCAGAATACTTCATTTCCATTGAATGCGGTCTCGACATATTCCCCACGACTTATCTCTACATACTTTTTGCCCAAGTCGCCCTTATAATCGATACCACTGACCAGAGCTTTCCCGGCTCCTTCCACTTTAGCTTCGCTTATCTCGAAGGGGGCTACATTAGTGGCATTCCCTCCAAACACAGCTTCACCATCGAAATATGATGTATTGGCTACCTGAACGATTTGTCTAAGGTACTCATCCACTTCATTAGCGATGATTTGCCTGTCCTCAGAGGTATAAGTTCCATTTGAGCCTTGTACGACAAGTTCGTTTATCCTCTGTAGATACTTCTGAACTTCGGAGAGTTTAGCGTCTACAAACTCATACTTCGCATCGGCTCTACTGATGTTCGATTCATATCTACCATACTCTTCCACAGCACTTCGGAACATCATACCGAGTCTAACCTCATTAGGACTTTCATGGGGATGAAGGTGCTTCTGGTGGGAACTGACCTTGTTCATGAATTCCGATGCTTTTTCATCCTGACGCGTTATATTATATTTAAAATTGTTTACCATTATGTTATTATTAAATCTAATCATTTATCTAAACCCCCATTCTATTGATAATGGTTTCTAACATGGTATCAACGACGTTGACCACCTTTGCAGACGCTCTGTAAGCATGTTCATAGGTTAGCATGGTAGCTAATTCCTCATCCAGGCTTACACCGGATATTTGCTGGCGTTTGTTCTTCCAGAACAACATTTGAGCTTGGTTGCTGTCATTCTCAAATACAGCCTCTCGAGTAACCGAACCAGCTTCCTGAACCATCCTGTCTATATAGCCGAGGAAATTGCTACTGGTCTTATCCAGAACTACAATGTCCGAATCCAGCTTCTCTTTGAAGTCGCTAAGCTGACTCCTCTGACCATCCGAGCGTAGAGCAGATATAATCTTCCATGCCGCCCGGTTATCACTTATTCCGCTTGCCGTATCAGGTATACCATCTCCGCTGTTGTCCTCGCCGAGTCTGGTAGCGATATTGTTGGAGTCAGTCTCTATATCCCTGCTTAATGATATATAACTGGATGGATGGGTCATAGGTGTTACATCGTAATCAACAGCAATAGCTCCGGTTTGTTCATTTCTCACGAAAGCGCTTATTGCACCTGGATTGCTCCAATCATAAGTTGCCACATCGCCTGTTGTTTGTGGCTGTCTCAATATACCGGTGAATGTAGTAAGGAAGTATCCGGAGTCTTCAAGATGCTTAATGGCAAAGTCAGGAGCTTGTGCGTAATTCGAGTATGACATGTCTTTCTGCTCGTTCTTCAATGCTTTGATGGTGAACTGTCCGTTATGGTTAAGGTATGCTACCACATCAGCTTCTGATGCGTTTATCCTGTTGATTACATCCTGAACTGTATCTGTCTCGAAGTATTGAACTTCGATAACATCTGTTTGCTCGAGTTGCTCCTGTCTTCTTTGCAAAACTTGGAGTCTAGCCTGGTCCATAGCACTAGAGGAGCCTTGTAGCTGGACTATCTCAGCATTAACCGCTCTTAACTCATCGCCTTTATAACCTAAGTTCAATACACCATTTATACCTAGCTTATCATTCATAGCCATGCTGGTGGTACCGGATACTTTCATAATAGCGGTAGAATCTGCTACACCATCGCCGTTGCTGTCATAATCACCATTTAGGTTAAGGGGTAGCTTATCCATAGAGAAGAAGTCCACACCGGTGCTTCCGTTCAAGCCGAAGCCCTGACTATGTATGTCATTCACTGTGGTGACCAGGCTTGCTGCGAAGTTGTCAACCCGGTCAATCTGGTTCACAGTTTCCACATCCCTAACATCTAATAGAGCTTTGATTTCACCGTTTCCGAAATGGACTTTGTTTCCATTATCCTGCCAGAATATATCTGACATACCTTCATTATTCACATTCCCTTTGGCATAAACCTGACGGGCATGATCACCTGTTACCAGCACTTGAGAGCCTATAAAGACGATGAAGTCATCACTTTTCCTGGTTACATTGATATCGCCGAACTTGGACAGGTCTTCCACCAGGGCATCTCTCTTATCCATAAGATCATTCGGGTTTTTACCCTCTGCTTTTACTCTAAAGATTTCCCCATTGAGTTTTGCTATCTCACTTGCTTTTTGGTTAATCACTTCGATATTATCAATGATTTGCCTATCAGCTTCCTTCCTTATATATGATAGATTCTCATATATGCTGTTTATATGGTCGGCAAGCTCTCTACCTGTTGCTTTCAATGTTTCTCTTGCTCCTGGCTCTGTAGGGTCAAGAGCGAGGTCATTCCATGCGTTGAGGAAGTTATCGAATAGGCTTTTAACCCCTAAACCGTTAGGTTCATTGTATATACTCTCGATACTTCTTAGGTAGAATGCTTTGGTCTCCCAATAGTTTGATGTAGCAGACTGAACGAGGATTTTATCCTCCACGAAAGCGTCTCTAATCCTTTCAATCTGTTTCACCTCGACGCCCTGTCCCACCTGACCGGCACTGTTTCGGCTGGCCATACCGGGGGCATCGATAGGAGGTAGGGTTCCAAGCTGGACTCTCTGTCTGGAGTAGTCTTCATTAGCCTGGTTTGCGATATTGTGTCCCACAGTGCTTATTGCTTTTTGATGAGCTATAAGCGAGTTTTTCGCCGTATGTAAAGTGTGAAATGTTGATAAAGGCATATTATAAACTCCTGTTATCGATTTTGTTTATTATCTATTATTTATCTATATCAATTTTGTACTACCTATTTAATTAACTTTGTTTTTAATAAGTTATACACTCCTATTAAATAGTTTCGGATTATTCACCGAATTACTTTTATTTTTGGCATTTTTCAATTGTTTTCCGTAATCAATCTCCAAAGATGAATTCCCGTCTATATAAGCATTAAGTGTTACATCTATAAGTCTTTTACTATCTGAGATTAGTCGGGAATTTATTTCATTTAGTCGTTTTACTTCCTTTAATAAACTCGTAAAGTTTATAAAAATTTTATTGAATTTATCTTGATATTCTTCGGGAAGCTCCTGTATTATACTCTTAAAGGAAGCATCCTGGTCTATTCCTAAATTATGTGTGACGAATTTGCTTATATTTATCCTCTTCTGTTCGATATTTACTGATTTCTTTATCTGTTCAGTGAGTTTATGGTTTATGGGTTCTAAATCGGTGAATATACCTTGCATAAGGAGTTGATATTTATCATTTTCTGTCTCTGCTATCTCTTTATAGCACTCCATCTCTTCG
>CAYUUC010000151.1:0-8213 GCA_964447635.1 uncultured Spirochaetia bacterium | reverse complement strand
TAACTCAGCCTGACACGCATCTATAGCACATATGACCAAGTCGAAACCACTTACGCCCCCGTAAGAGTTCTTTCATACTATGCTAATAAAAAGTGAGTTTTGTCCTCACCACCTATCACTTATGAACCCATTAATATATTTATTGTTCCAAAAATTAAGTTATTGTAAAAAAAATCATAAATCTTTACATAAATAACATTATTCCATCACAATAATTATAATATACATACTATGACGAAAGTTTATTCATATTATAAAAAAATCTGTAAAAAAATCACAGCGTTCCGTAGATTCTATCTCCTGCATCCCCTAATCCTGGAAGTATATAGCTTTTGTCATTCAACTCCCTGTCTACGGATGCGGTATACATCATAAAATCATAGGGGTAGTCCTTTAGGTTTTCTATTGCTTCCGGAGCTGATATAATAGAGAGGAATTTAACTTTTTTTGGTTTTCTTTTAATGATAATGTCAAGGGAGTGTTTAAGCGTATTCCCGGTAGCAAACATAGGGTCGAGTATAAATACTATAGAATGTCTTAAATCCTCAGGTAAATTGACATAGTATTCCACTGCCTGCAAGGTTTTTTCATTACGATATAAACCTAGATGATAAACGCAAGAATCCGGAATAATCTTCAGCAATGGATTAATCATTCCAGCACCTGCTCTTAATATGGGAACCAGTACAACATCATCATTTATCTTATACCCGGAAGTCTCTTCCAAAGGAGTTTCTACATTAACTTCCTTTAAATCCATGTCTTTCGTCGCTTCTACGGCGAGTAGTAAAGATATTTCCTCCACAAATTCCCTAAAATGTGATGGTTCGGTCTTCTTATCCCTTAATACAGCAAGTTTATGTTTGATTAAAGGATGGTCTACCTCAACATAATCCATCATTGGAAATTCTCCTTTTTTATAAATTCTCCTATTTATGCAAATAATCTAATAAAATTCCTCAGAATCACTGTATTATATAATTGAGTGTGTTAAAAATAAGCCAAAAAAGTGAAATTTATATGAATATTAAAGAAATCCTAGCAAAAACCATATTAAGAAAAAGAAACCATATCGATTCATGGTTCGTTACACATTATGGAATGAATCTATATCGCGGATGCCCGCATGATTGTATATATTGTGATGGTAGAGCGGAGAAATACCAGGTGGAAGGCGAATTCGAGAAAGATATCGGTGTGAAGACTAATGCTATAAGCATATTACAGCGTGAACTTTCTCCCAGGAGAAAAAGGAAACCGTTCAAGAGAAGCTTTATATTATTAGGAGGGGGCGTAGGAGATAGCTATCAGCCTGTTGAAAAGGATTATCTGATTACCAGAAAAGCATTACAACTGATTCACGATTACAACTTCCCTGTGCATATACTCACTAAGTCTACCCTCGTGATGCGTGATTTGGACATCATTACCAAAATCAATGATAAATATAAAGCTATGGTTAATTTTAGTTTCTCTTCCAGTGATGATAAGACTAGCTCTATATTTGAACCAAGTGTTCCATCTCCATCAGAAAGGCTTAATGCTATAACCAGACTAAGGTCGGAAGGTATCCATTCCGGTGTTTTCCTGATGCCGGTCATTCCTTTTATTACCGATAGAATAAAAATAATGGAAAAGACCATGAAAGACATTAAAGATGCTGGAGCTGAGTATGTAATCTTTGGTGGTATGACCTTAAAACCTGGTCGACAATGGGATTACTTTATGAAAGTCTTAGAAAAGCACAATCCCAACTTAATTGAGAAATACAACTCCATCTATATAGGCGATAAGTGGGGGAATGCTATACCTGAGTACTATCAATGGCTGAACAAGAGGTTTGCTATGCTGGCTCATAAATACAAGATACCAACACGCATACCCATTTACATCTACAATGATATACTTGCTGAGAATGACCTTGTTGTAGTCATACTCCAGCATTTACACTATACATTAAGACAGCGAGGGGGTGAATCCCCCTACGGTTATGCTTCTCATTCTATATCCCGTCTGGAAGTGCCTTTAAGCTCAATGAAAGATAGGCTCACTTCCATAAAGGGTGTGGGGAAGGTTACTGGGAGGTTGATAAATGAAATACTTGAAAGTAGGGATTGTCAATATCTGGAAAATCTACAGAATTATAGAATTGTGTGAATTTATTAATCATAAGAAGATTATAAAGCCTACCTTTCCTAATATAGAATAACTTGGTTTTAGGAAATCGTATATAAACTCAGCATCAAAGATTAATCCATACTTATCATTAAATCCGATAATATATCCAATAGACCCGCCGGCTCCAATAGTAAAACCAAAGAGGACATTCATATAAAAGGTAGGTTTAATGAAAATCTCATGAGAAGTGGGTTTTATGGATGTTGTATTAAAGATTGAAACTTTGGAAAAGCCTTGAATAAAATATTGACTAATCCCTAATCCCAGCGAGAAAACTCTATCGATCCTTATGGTTAATGAAAGCTCTACACCAGGTGCTATGCCTTTATATAGATTTTCAGTTATACCAAGATCTGCATATCCTATTCCTAGTGAGAAATTGAAATAATAGTAAGTGCCCAATACCTCAGGAAGTTTCCTTAATCTATTATCTACATCTTCTATAGGTATAATAGGGTGGAGATTCTTATCCTTTATAAGGTTGTAGGCTTGGTTATACTTTTCCCTGGCTTCACTATACTTTTTATTATCAGTTAGTTTATCCCCTTCTTCGATAAGCTGTTTTACCATGATAGCTGTTTCGGTTTTGTTGATTCTTTCTTCAATGTATTCGATGGGGAGTACATCTTCTATAGGATTTTCGATAAGGTAGTTTAATACTTCCTGGAATGCATCTAATGCGGTTTTATAATCATTATTTGTTAGTTTTGTTTCGGCTTTTTTCAGAGTCTCTTCTATAGTAGAAGCTTTATCTAATTGTTGATTAAGACTATTTAAGATGTCCATATCAATACCGATATCCTTAATAAATGAAGAATAATCGATAATCATCGTTATTAGTGACTCATTAACATTTAGAGCTTTTTGGAAATTATGCTGGGAAATGTTGTCATACATACTCTTAATCAACTCGTCTTTAGTTGAGTTTATGAGTTTCTTTACTTCTTTTATATCAATTTCACCTAAGTTGGAGACTACCTTATTATCAATAAAGTCAATGTCTTTAGACTTAAAGTAATATTTATCATTTTTACTCACCTTGTCATAATCGATTATCACATAATGACTTTCACCATCTGTTGAAAGGTCTGTGATAGTATATTCAGCATTATTGATATTAAAATCTTTATCTGGTGATACAAATAAAGATGAGACTGTATCCTTATCGGTAATCCATTCAACCATTATTCCTTTACTAACCGAATCCACCACTTTTGGATGTTGTATATATTTCGGTGGTTTTATATCGGATAACATTTTCTGGATAAATTTCTCATATATTTCCTTATTTTTGATTATTTCTTTTGTGGTTTCCATTGATATCCTATCTATCAAGTCAAAAATTCCAGTACCCATATTTCCTTGAAATTGCTTTGCATAGATAAATCTCTTTTCGGCTATGCTGAAAGCGAAAACACGGATGATTACCTCATCTGTTTCTTCTTTTATGATGTATTCACCGGACATGATTATCGTGGCTCGTGTATCATAAGCGAAACGTAATGCTTTGGACATATCTTCCATCGAGTCAAAGCAGTAATCATATTTCTGGGATATCTCATTGGACTTAATATTAGATATCAGCCCTAGTTCCTTGTATTGGCTTAATGAGGAATGGATAGAATTCTGAATAGAAGAATTAAGATATTCGTAAATATCAAGCTGGCTAGAGTTCTTAAATTGAATAACAGCTATTTTAATATTGCTCTTATCCTGTGAATAACATATATTATGTATTAATGAGATAAACATAAAGATTGATATTAAAAAAAGTATTTTGTTTTTCATGGTAACTCCATTTAATCTTTAATAATGGTATTATTCATATTCATATGCCCCGATAGACCAGGGTGTTGTTCGATTATATTCATCCTTATCAGTAGTAAATAAGCTTGACTTATCTAACCCTCCATTTGCTATATTAGTATCCACCGGATAATTAAAAATCCTCAAATCGCCGTCTAATTCTACGTAAACTGAAATATTATCTGAACTATTATCGATTGAAGAATTAACTGTTGATATATCTGTTATATCCTCAGGTACAAGTTTATTATCATAATATAGATTTATAGATATAGTATCTTCTATTGGAATTATATTATTATTTCTTAGTTCTAGTGGAGAAGAGTTTATACTAGCTTCATATATACCATAATTATCTATGCTTGCTTCTTGTAATGAAATAATATTATTAATGATACTAGGTTTATAAATGTCGTTACTGTCTATATATAATCCATATTTATATTCATCATTACTACCACCGTTGTCTACTTTTACTGTATTATTAATGATAGAAGGAGCACAATCCCCTATCATCCATATTCCAGATGCTGTTTTCGCTAATCCACCAATGATAGCATTGTTGAAGATATCAGGTGAAGCATTTTCTATATATATACCATAAGATTCACTATTATTTTGATTATTACCATTTGCATTTATCTTATTTTTGCTAATGGTTATAAAGGAGTCGGTTTTAATTCCATATGATTTTTTCAATATTCCTCCACTGATATCATTGCTCAAAATTTGTGTATTAGGTGAGTTTATATTTAATATTCCCATAGATGTTTGGAAGAAAAGTATATATCCTAAACTTTCGATGGTATTATTTTGAATTATGATATTACTAGAGTCTACATTTTTCACACTAATACTTGTTACACCAAAACCACCTATTATTATATTAGAATCTATTATTGAAGAAGTCTCCAGGTTATATATCCCATATGACTCAATATCAAATGAACCTTTAGGAGAACCGCCATTTATCGAATTATCCTTGATGATAGGTGAAGATTGATTGTTGTATATAGCATAAGTATATTCAGCATTCCCACCTCTAATATAATTAGACTTAATTAATGAGGATGAATTGAAATTATATATGCCAAAAGATTGAGGATTATCCGTAGAAGCGGTAGAATCATCTCCCATTCCGTTAATTGTATTATATTTGATTTGTGGGGATGCATTTATGTTTTTTATTACTATAGATTGTAACATACCATCTTGGTCATTGCCGTTTAATGTGAAACCGTCAATTTCTGTAGTTTGAGTTATTGGATTTGATGTTCCATCACACAAGATTGTATATTCCACACCTAATTTAGGAATAATGACTGTTTTATAAACGGGGTTCGTTCTGCCGATATTATCCCTATCATCCCAATCATCTTTATTATAACCTCCATATATTGATATACTTTCTTTAAGTTCTATACTCTCATTATAATTACCAGCTGAAACCTTAACAAATCCTCTTGTATCGTATATTAGATAATTGTTATAAGCTTCGTTTATTGCTTTTTGTATGGTTTTATACGGGTTATCTTGACTACCATCTCCATTATCATCATCTCCATTTGTTTTTACATAAACAGAGAAATAGGTAATATCCAAAACCTCAATTCCATCATTCGAATAGTTAAACGCAGTATCATAAACGAAAGCCTTATAATGATATTCTGTAGCTTCATTTAAACCACCATCTACAAACGAATTTAGATTAGAATTGTAAATAACAGTTGAGTCATTACCTATCACACTTCCTACAGAGTAATTTACACCATCGGAAGGTTTATCTTCTATTGGTGTATCTCCTTCATGTTTTATTATTAATACACCCATAAAATCATCTATAGGGTTTTCCCAGCTCAGACTGATTTCGGAAGAAGATATCGTTTCCGCAGAAAAATCATTTACCTCAGATGGTGGAGTTTTGTCTATGTAAACAAGTATCGATGAAATAATATCCGATGTATTCCCTGCTTTGTCCATAACCCTTAAGAAAAGCTGGTAGTTGGTATTATCTTCTGTTGGTAAGCTAAAATTGGTTTGTTGGGTATTAAGCCATTCATCATTCGATGTTCCATTAGTCTCGAGTTTGTACTGATAGCTGAAAAACTCATTATCGCTGCTGGTTTCCCATACCCATATAATTGAGTTATTTCCTGTGGGGGTTCTTGGCTGTGAAGAATAGTTTACAGCAGAAGGTTTGGTTTTATCTAATGTTATATTAGCATTTGCTATGTTAGTTTCCCCATTCTCATCTTTGAATTCAGCATAGACTATCTTATTACCTTCATCCTCGGATAATGTCCATGTATATTCCTTCTGGTATGGTATAAACTGAGCTGATTGTAGGTCTTCTTCGTTATCATTGGCGAATCTCATCTCAGTTGCTCCGCCCACTCCTTCTAGATTAAGTATAACTTCTTGTTCATTGGTATAATCCGGATGTGGAGAGTCTTCATCTGTGATAAAAAATGATCTATCTTTTATTTCAAATTGTTTGGATATATCAAATAAACCCTCCGGATATTCAGTATCGCTTATCTTTAAGAAATACAGGTCTTTTTTATATGATTCATCGATAAACCATTCATATGTTCCTGTGTTGACCCATTCTTTTTCTATGACTTTGCAAGTTTCTGCATTCTCACAATATTCGATTTTTACTTTCTTGTCTTGTTCTGTATAGTATTCCCATCTTAAGTTAACAGTAAAACCTATATTTAAGACTAATCCTTCTTCATCAGGAAAGATTATGTCAATATCATATTTGGAGTTATTTAAAGCATCAAAAAACTGACAACTGCTACAACTGATTAGAATAAAGATAAGTATTAGGATTAGTTTTATTTTAATATTTCTCATACAAGGATAATCTCCTAGTTAATAATTGATATACAAAATATAATTCTTATTTATATATAACACAGAATTGTTACTTATCAAAGTTTATTATATAGTTCAAAAACTATTTAATATAATATTAATAATATCATTTTTAATTAAGATATATAATGGTTGCTGATTTGATTTATATTAATTCTTAATTGGTATCCGAATTTCTGTAATAAAATTCCTGGGATTATTTATGATGGGTGTTCCAATAAGATGTACGAATATTATATCATTGCTTATTTGATATTTTTTATTATTCAACCATTTTACCATATCTTCTATTATCTGTTTTAATATATAATTATATTCTCCATGATGTATAATAGAAGCACATCTATAGGAAGTAACTTCTTTTATGAATCCATAATTCCTTTCGATTTTTTCCTTAATTGGTATCATTAACTCAAATGGAGACTTACGATTTAGAAAAGGGTTGTCATGGTAATGACTTCTTATATTGGTAAAATCTTTTACACTGATATTGTGCTTTGTGATTAATTCATTGAGTTTATTAAAACTAATCCTGTAATCTATGTAATTATAACCTATACTGGATACATAAACCATTTCCATCGGTTCTATATCTTTAATTACAATGTTACTATTGAAGTTGTTTATAGGTTTTTTTTCAGGAAAATCTTCCAGTTTTGATTTATACTTTAATATTGTAGTTTTTAACTCTTTTAGTCTTTGAATATTGTGCTTAATCTCAGCTTCTTTATCCTTAAATAAACTGATCATATTTTCTATATTAGGATTTTGGATTAGTTTTTTTATATAATTTACTGAGAAACCTAACTGACGCCAGCTTATAATAAAATCAATGTCATAAAGCTGATGGGTGATGTAATAGCGATAGTTGGTTTCAGGGTCTACATAATACGGCTTAAATAAGTCTATTTCATCATAATATCTTAGTGTACTAATCGGGATTTTTGTTAACTTAGATAGTCTTCCAATGGGAATTAATTCTGTTTCTTTACTCATTTTTTTGTATATATATTGACTCTAAAGTTACTTGAGACTCCATTTTTCTTATATATATTAAATAATAAAGGAGAAAGAGATGAAATCAAAATTAATCTTATTTATTATTGCAACTTTTTCACTAACAATTTTCTATTGTGATAATCCAAACTATTTTAATGTATCATCATTTGATGCAACTAGCGGATATGATAGGGTAAAACTGATTTGGGTAAACCCAGATAGTCCTGACTTTACAGGAGTAATGATAAGACGGAGCGATGAAGATTTCCCTCAGATTATCGATGATGGTGATGAGGTTTATACTGGATTGGAAGAAAAGTATATCGATACAGACCTATCAACTAATACCA